>JBGAMF010000091.1:0-17962 GCA_044223185.1 Casimicrobiaceae bacterium
GTGGGGACGGATTGATCGCGGCCGTGAAGGAGGTGCGGATTGGCTGACGGCGAGGACATCGGCGGACCCATCGGCGACGCGGCGCGGGTCGCGCTGCAGCAGCGGATCGTCGAGCTGAAGCTCGAGCACCGCGACCTCGACGCGGCGATTTCCCGGCTGGTCGTCGACGCCGACCACGACGAGCTCCAGGTCCGGCGGATGAAGCGGCGGAAGCTGCTGCTCAAGGACCAGATCGCCCGGCTGGAGCGGCAGATGGATCCGGATGTGCCGGCGTAGCGGCGGGAAGCGACGCCGACTGTCGGAGAGGCCACTCGAACGGGATGTGCGCGTCGCAGCCCCGAGTCTGCTGGCCGTTTCATTGTTTGTGCCCTACAAACTAACGAAAATGCCGTCACGATCCCCCGCCGCGCGATTGCCCCCGATGGCGGACAGCACCATGAATCCGGGCTTAGTGGACGGCAAATCAGCAGTATGCCTCGGGGAACTCGGAAGTTCGGCTGTATCCGACGACGGGCTCTCGCACGGCAGGCGGTCCAAGCGCCATCGCCGCTGACAGCGGTGACCGTGTATGCCCGAGTCATGAATTCGGCCCCGGATGGCGAAACATTCTCATTGCTATTGTCACTGCAGCGACTATCATCTCGTCGCTTGGCGTCCAGACGCGGAAGAAGCGCCCTCGATGAAGTCACGCAGAAGCGCGGGCCCGCAGCGGTGCCCTTTGGGGGAACCGGCGAAAACACTCGGGAGAAATCCAAGATGAGCGGCTTGCGCAGATCATTGACCAGATTGTTCTCGGCGATCATCGCCGTTCTCGTGTTGTCCTCGGGCGCCGCCCTGGGCGCCAACAAGCAGTACAGCCTCAGCGTGTCGCCCGCGACCACGTCGCCGGCGACGCTGACATTCACCTTCACCAATCTGGGCAACTCGTCGTTCAACTCGCTCAGCCTGACGATTCCGTCTGGCTATTCGGTGCCGCCGGGCAGCATCACTGCAAGCCGCGGCGTCGTGAGCGTGGTTTCCGGAGTGATCCGGGTCAACGACATCAATCTTCCCACCGGGACCGGCCAGGTCGTAACCGTCACGCTGCTAGGCGTGACCGCCGGCACGTGCACGGCGGGAGCGACGGGCACGTGGAACGCGCAGCCCTGGACCGGCAGTTCGGTGGGCTCGGGGCAGACGTTCAACATCATTCCGAACAACTCCTACCCACAGACAACGCTTGCGCCTGCGTGCTTCACGTTGACCTACACCGCGGGTGCGAATGGCACGATCACGGGCACATCGCCGCAGAAGGTACCGGCCGGCGGAAGCGGCACCGCGGTGACGGCGGCGCCCAACGCGAACTACCGGTTCGTGAACTGGAGCGACGGGTCGACTGCGAATTCGCGCACCGACACCAACGTCCAGGCCAACGTCACCGTGACGGCCAACTTCGCCAGCCTGCCGAAGATCACTGCGTCGGCCGGAACGGGCGGCAGCATCTCGTCGGTAGGGACCACGTACGTGGCGTACAACGGCAGCCAGCAGTTCAACATCGCGCCGGACGCAAACTACCGCATCCTCGACGTGCTCGCAGATGGCGTTTCGGCGGGGGCGGTGTCCTCCTACACCTTCTCGAACGTGACTTCGGACTATACGATCGCGGCGAGCTTCAAGCAGAACACGCTCGCAATCGGCCTGCCGACGAACCCGGTCGTGGGTACGGCGTTCGATGTCAACGTCGGTTACGACGGTCCGCCGCCCGCGAGCATCAAGGTGACCTTGACCTGTGATCGCGCCGGAACCATCACAGACGGTGTCCCGCTGCCGGCACAGAATCCGGTGGCGTTCCCGTGGACATTCAACAGCCCCGACAAGTGCACGTTCGTCAAGGCGAGGCTGCGAACTTCGAAGCGACCGATGCGACGGGATTCACCGTCTACAGCGGGACGCTCGGCTGCGGCGACAAGGTCGGCACCAGTTCCGCGACGATCGATATCCTGAAGGACTGGTCGTACCCCCGCAGGGGACGGCGCTCGATCCGGGGTGGTCGCTGATCCGCGGTCAAACAAGCTTCCGGATCAGCCGTGCGTCCGTACACGTTCCTTCAGGACACGACCATCGGCGCGCAGACCGCGACCTTCACCGTGCTATCGAGCTTCTCCCCGCCGCAGGCCGTGTCGGCGGCATACGTCGTCGTCTGGGCGCCGGTGGCTACCACCGACGGGTGGTTCAGCAAGCGGCCAAGGCTGGCGTGGAAGGTCGACGGCAACAACCAGCCGATCTACATGCCGGCGCTGGCATGCGTGACCCGATGGATTTCTCGACGGTGGCGCAGGCTGGTCTCGACGCACTGCTGCCGCAGATACCGAGCATTGCGCCCTACAATGCCGAACCACTGCTGAGCGTATATCCGCCGGGACGAAGGCGAGGATGTGCGTGGCGCAACATGGCTGGACATCGCTCGGCCCACCGGCGGGCGGCGAGACCCTGGTGCAACCCTGGACGAAGGTGATCGATCAAGGCGACGGATTCATGTCGCTCGACTAGCGTCGAAGCAACAAGCACCAAGAAACGCGGCCCCTCGGGGCCGCTTTTCATTTCACCGATCCGGACGTCTCAATCCGGCGGCATCGGCACCGGCGGCAGCACCGCGATCTTCAACCGCGCCACCAGCCCATCACCCTCGCCCGCGAGCTCCACCGGCGGCGCCTCACCCGCACAGCGATACGCCGCGCACAGCGAGTGCAGCGCCAGCGCCGTCTCCTGCAAATCCTTGCGCGCGCGCGCGCCGCGGCGAGGCTCGCCTCCAGCGCTGCGCGCGCGCCGCGCAGTCGCCGTGCGCAGCAGCGCGTGCCCGCGCACCCGCTCCAGCACCGACACCGCCTTGCCGCCGGCCTTCGACGCGCGCGCGGGCGAGTGCTTCGGTCGCCGCGGCGAGCCCCGCGTCGGGATCGCCCGCGAACACCAGGCACTCGGCCAGTCGCGCGTCGACGTCGAGCGTTTCCTCGTCGCGCTTGACGGCGACGAAAAGCGCGCGCGCTTCCTCCAGGCGCGCACGCGCCTCGTGGAGGCGCAACGCGCGCAGCGACACCCGCCCGAGCAGCCACAGGCACCCGCCCAGCAGGTAGCGATAGCGCGACGCACGCCACACCGGCAGCGTGTCGAGCAGAAGTTCCTGCGCGCGGTCGAGCTCGCCGCGGTCGGACAGGATCTCGGCGACGTTCATCCGCGCGAGAGCGGCGTCGAACATGTTGCCGAGCTTCACCGATTCCGCGCGGCCGCGTTCGTAGTAGGTGAGAGCCTCGTCCCAGCGGCCTTCCCACTGGCAGATGACGCCGAGATTCGATAGCAGCGCCGCCTGCCGCAGCAGGTTGCCCGAGCGACGGTAGGCGTCCAGCGCGCGCTGGAGGTACGGCTCCGCGCCTTCCTTGCCGAGGACGCCGTACGCCCAGCCCATGACGAAGCACGCGGCGCCGAGCGCCTCGGCGTCGTCGGCCGCCTCGGCCTCGCGGATCGCCCGCTCCGCCCAGCGCATCGCGTCGGCACTCTTCCCTTCCGCCTGCAGCACGTTGGCGTACCACGCGCTCGCGCGCGCGACCTGCCTGGCGGGCTCGGCGCCTTCCATGCCTTCGACGGCCTTGCCGGCACGCGCGGCCCAGCGCAACGCCTGCGGATAGTGACCAAGCTTCTCCTCGAGCTTCGAACGCTTGAGGAGCAGTTCGGATTCGAGCAGCGGATCCTCTTCCGCCAGCCGGCGCGCCGCCGAATAACCGTCGACGGCCTTCGGAAACTCGCCGACGCGGTACCAGCAGTCCGCCAGCGCCTCGTGCACGGACGCGAGTTCACGTTTCGGAACGTCGTCGAGCCGCCGTCCCGCCTCCAGCGCCCGCGCGAACATCCGCGCCGCTTCGACGAATGCGAACGCGCCCTGCGCGTGCTTCGCGGCGACCGTCGCGTAGCGCCACGCGGCGCGGTGTTCGCCGGCGACCAGGTAGTGCAGCGACAGCCGGTCCGCTTCCTCGTCGGGCTGCGCGAGCTCGCGTTCCATGTGCGCGGCGACCGCGCCGTGCAGCTGGCGGCGCAGCCTGTACGGCAGCCCTTCGTAGGCGGCGTCGCGCAGCAGCGAGCGGCGGAAGCGCAGGTACCCGTCGTCCTCCTCCTCGAAGAGCTCGGCCAGCCGCTTCCAGGTACTGGGGTCGGGTGGCACGGACGCACCCTCCGTATCGAGCCACGCCAGCATGCGCGGGTGGAACGTGAGGCCGAACACGGCGGCGCGGCGGACGATCGCCCGGTCCTCAGGGCGCAGCGCATCGATGCGCGCCATCGTCGCGGCCTCGGCCGACGCCGGGAGGCCGCCGACGCCACCGGATTCGATCGCGGCGCGCAACAGGTCGCGCAGGAATTGCGGATTGCCGCCGGAGCGCGACGCGACGACGTCGAGCACGTGCGGCGGCAGCGGCGTGCTCTCCGAGGCGATCTGCGTCAGGCGGCGCGCATCGGACTCGGCGAGCGGGCCGAGCGCCAGGCCGACCAGCGACGGGATGTCGGACGGCGGTGCGCCGCCACCGCCGGCACGGCGTGCGACGCACACCAGCCACGGATGGCCGCCGGCGGCGCGCGCCATGTGCGCAAGCAACTCCGCAGAGGCCGGATCCATGTGATGCGCGTTCTCGAACACGAACATCATCGGGCCGGTGAGCGTCGCCGCCACGAACGCCTCCACCGACTCGTGCAGCCTGGGCCTTCGGTTCTTTTCGGCAAGCAGCTCGACCTCGGGCGTATTGGGCAGGTCGAGCCCGAAGGCGAACCCGATAAGCGGCAGCCACGGCGCGAGCTGCGGCGCCTGCCGGTCGACGATCTCGCGCAGCCGCTGCTCCACGGCATCGTCGGTGTCGTCGCGGCCGAATCCCGCCGCTTCGCGCAGCAGCTCCTGCCACACGGCGTAGGGCGTGGTTGCCGTATAGGCTTCGCACACGGCGTGCAGCGCGCGGAAGTCGGTGGCTTCGGCCCGCAGCGCGTCGATGAGGCGCGACTTGCCCACGCCCGCCTCGCCGACGACGTCCACGCACCGGCCACGGCCCGCGCGCGCGCCGGCCAGCGCTTCGCGCATCGACGCGAGTTCCGCGTCGCGTCCAATCAAGGGCAACTGCTCGAGTGCCGCCTGCCGCGTCCGCGACCCCGTCGCCGCCCCCACCGCCCACGCCCGGATCGGCAGCTTCTTGCCCTTGACGAGGAAGGGCTCCAGCTCCGTCGTCGCGAACAGCGTGTTCGACCGGTCGAGCACGTCGGCGGTCGCGTAGATCGCGCCGGACGTGGCCTTGGCCATCAGCCGCGCCGCGAGGTTCACCGCGTCGCCCATCACCGTGTACGTCCGGCGGTAGAACGGGCCGATGTCGCCGGCGAAGATCGCGCCGCGGTTGACGCCGATCCGGATCCGGACCGGGATGCCGGCGTCGACGATCTTGCGCAGCGCAAGCAGCATCCGCTCCTCGTCGTCGCCGGTGACGGTCGGCGCGCCGGCGGTCAGGATGAGCTTGCCGCCGTCGGCGTCGACGTCGGAGGCGAGCAGCGCGATGCCGAACTCGTCGGCCGCGGCGTCGACGGTGGCGACCAGCCGCTGCAGCGCATCGGCGGCGGCATTGGCCCCATGCTCGCGGATCAGCGCGTCGGTGCCCTCGTACCGGATGAAGGCGATCGTGACGGGGCGGTGCTCGGAGGTGCCGCCGCCGGCCAGCACGTGCGCGCGCACGGCGGGCGGCAGGCACCTCTCCAGCATCTCGGGCGAGATCTTCGGACGCGGGACGAGCGGCAGCTTCTCGGCGGCGCCGCCCGGCTCGCGCGCCAGCAGTACGCCGGGCCCGTTCGCTCGCCCGAGGCAGCGCGCCGGCAGCAGCGCCGCGGTGTCGGGGCTCACGAGGATCTCGCCGGCGGTGGCCGTGTGCTCCATGTCGACCACGCGCGTCCACGCGGGGCCGACGGGCAGCATCTCGAAGTGGGTCGCGCCGACGGCGAAGAAGTGGAAGTGCCCGGAGTGCACGCCCTGCGACATGCGCAGCGTGACTTTCGCACCGGGCAGCTCGATGCGGCCGACGTCGCGCAGCACGCGGCGCATCAGCATTGCGGCGCGGCACGCACGGGTGGCGTGGCCCGCGTCCTGGAACCACAGCAGCAGTGCGTCGCCGCCGAACTTGAGGAGGCTCGCGCCGTTGTCGTAGGCGACCGCGAGGATCGACTCGAAGCTCCTGCCGATCACGTCGGTGATCTGCTCCGAGCCCTCGCGGCCCGAGCGTGCGAGCCGCTCGGACAGCTTGGTGAATCCCGAGATGTCGACGAACACGACGGTGCCGTCGGCCTCCCACCAGCGGCGACCGGGGTGGTCGGCGAGGTGCTGCAGCAGGATGCGCGGCGTGTAGAGGCCCGCGCGATCGGCGCGGCTTGCGGGTTCCTGCAACGGGCAGCTCCGGCTGTCTCGGAAGGTGGGGCCGGCGAGTTTACGTCACGCGCGCGAACTTACCTATGGCGGCGCTTGACGGTGCGCGGGAACGACGCTCGCGGGCGGCCGGGCGTATCCCTGCCCGGCGATCGCGTTACCTGAAGTCCGCGGTGATCCGCCGCTGCAGCAGCTCCTTCGCCCACCGGTTGCGCGCGCGCAGCCGCGGGTCGAGGACGATGCCCGACACGGTGCCGACGATGGCGCTGACCACGCCCATCAGCGGCAGCGCGAGGATGAGGCCGGGGATGCCCGCGACCGCGCCGCCGATGAACACCATCAGCACGGTCGGCAGCGGGTGCATCTGGATGCTGCGGCCGACGGTGAGCGGGATGAAGAAGAAGTTGTCGAGCGTGCGCACCAGCGCGAAGAGGCCGAGCGTCGCATAGACGACCC
The DNA here is from genome assembly GCA_044223185.1 of Casimicrobiaceae bacterium. Taxonomy (GTDB): domain Bacteria; phylum Pseudomonadota; class Gammaproteobacteria; order Burkholderiales; family Casimicrobiaceae; genus VBCG01. The sequence goes on from JBGAMF010000091.1 coordinate 6,869, forward strand.
AGGGGTCGTTGGGGAATGCGGTGGCCGCGATCAGCACCGCGAGCCCGGCGCCCGCGATCGTGCCCACCACGGGAATCCACTCGAACAGCGCGGCGATGAGCCCGATCGCGAGCGCGCCGGGCAGGCCGATGAGCCACAGCCCGACGCCGAGGAACACGGTGTCGATCGCCGTCAGTTTCAACTGGCCCTGGAAGAACGCGCGGGTGGTGGCGTCGACGCGGTCGAACATGTAGATGGTCCGCTCGAAGAACGCGTTGGGCACGCCGCGCGTCACCAGCTTCTTGAACACCTGCCCGTCGCGCAGGAAGAAGAACGCGAAGAACGGCGCCAGCAGCATCGTCGGCAGCGAGACGGCGGCGGCGAGCAGCGCCTCGGCGATCTTCTTCTGCAGCGCGTTGCCGCCGAACTCGTCGGCGCGCTTGCTCATCTCGGCGTGGAAGTCCATGCGCTGCAGGAACGCGAACTGCTTCTCGAGCCCGGTGAGCGTGCGGTCGATCAGCACGCGGCCGCCCTCGAGGTAGCGGTAGAAGGTCTCCTCGCTCCCGACCGACTGCGCGGCCAGCCACGGCAGCAGCGGCACCATCACCGCGACGCCGACGAGCGTGACGCTGCCGGCGACGATCGCCGCCGCGGCCTCGCGGCTGACGCCGGAGAGCACGAGGCGGTGCACGATCGGGTACAGCATGTAGTAGAGGATGATTCCGAACAGCAGCGGGACGACGAGCCACAGCGCCTTCGCCGCCACCACCAGCAGCAGCGACGTGACGACGATGGTGGCGAGCCCGACCAGCGGGCCCGACGCGAAGGCGGAGTCCTTCACTGCGGCCGCATCTCCAGCGTGAGGTGCCGCGCGACCAGCTTGCGGCCGAGGTCGCGCGCGAGCTGCAGCGCGATCTTCGACGCGATCGCGCCGTGCGTCTCGACGAGCCCGCTGAAGTCGGTGCGCGTGAGCGCCGCCACCGCGCAGTCCTCGGCGGCGCGCGCCTGCGCGGTGCGCGGCGCGCCTTCGAGCAGCGCCAGCTCGCCGAACAGCGCGCCGGCGGGAATCTCGGCGATGCGGCCGCCGTCCGGCGCGCCCGGGCGGCAGATGAGCACGCGTCCGGAGAGCACGACGTAGAGCGCCTGCCCTTCCTCGCCCTCGTCGAAGATCACCTCGTCCTTGAGGTAGTGGCGCTCGTGCAGGAACCCGTCGATCACGCGCAGCTCGCGGGGACCCAGCGTCGCGAACAGGTGGAGCTGCCGGATCTGGCCGATCCGCGGGTGCTCCGGTCGCCCCTTCAGGAAGCCCAGCATCGCTGCTCCACCCTTTCGGTTTCGGGGTCGTTCCCCACGGGGGCGGATTGTCGCACGCGCGGGCGCGGCGGGGGAGCCGGCCGGGCGCGCGACTTCCGCCCGCTGCCGCGATGGCTTAAAGTGGCGGCGCTTGCGCCAACCCACCCCGTGGAGGTCGCCATCCGCCGTCGCAGCGCGCATTTCGCGTGGTGCATCGATCCCGCGAAGCCGGGAACCCCGGCCCGTCGCCGCGGGTCGGCGGGGCGCGCGTTCGGGACGCCCGGGCGATGACCGCCGCCGGCGCCAGCTGTGCGCGCTTCGCCGCGCTCTGGGACCGGTGCGTGGCGGCGCCGCCGTCGCCGCCGGCCGCGGCGGTGTACGAGGAACTCGCCCGCCTGCTCGACGGCCCCGACCGCCGCTTCCACAACTCGAGCCACATCGCGGACTGCCTTGCCCGGTTCGACGAGGTGACCGCGCTGCTGCACGACCGGGACGCGGTGGAGATGGGGATCTGGTTCCACGACGCCATCTACGTTCCCGGCGACCCGGCCAACGAGCGGCGCAGTGCGCAGCTGTTCCTGCGCCGGTCCGAGGGCGCCCGGCCGCTGTTCCGCCGCCGCGTGTGCGCGCTGATCATGACCACGAAGCGCGCGGTGGCGGCGCGCGGCAACGACCGCAAGTTCATCGACGACATCGACCTCGCGGGCTTCGGCGCGTCGTGGGAGGAGTTCATGCGTCACGGCGACCTGCTGCGCGAGGAGTTCGCGGCGCAGAGCGACCCGGAGTATTACCGTGGGCTGGCCGCGTTCCTCGCGGTGCTGCGCGGGCGGCCGCACTTCTTCGGCACCGACTACTACCGCACGCGCTACGAGCCCAGGGCGCGCGACAACCTCGACCGCCTGCGGGCGTCGCTGGCCGAGCAGGGGTACGGGGGCGGCTAGGACGCGCGCGGACGGGCCGCGGCGTCGCGCGCGTCGCGCCAGCGCTCCCACCAGTCGCGCGCCCGCTCGCGCGTCCACGGCGGCAGCGGCAGGCTCGCCAGCACCGCCGCGACGTCGCCGACCGCCCCCGGCCGCGCCATCGGGTCCTTGTCGAGGCAGCGCGCGACCAGGTCGTCCAGCTCGGCCGGCACGCCGGGAACCAGCGTCGACAGGCGGGGCGCGGGATTCGCCAGCACGGCGCGCAGGATCGCGCCCTCGTCGGCACCGGCGAAGGGCGCGTGGCCGGCGACCAGGAAGAACACGACGGCCCCCACGCCGTACACGTCGGCGCGCGCGTCGACGTCGGACGGGTGCCCGATGCGCTCCGGCGGCATGTACGCGGGCGTGCCGAGCACGCGCAGCTGGCGCGTGAGCGCGCGCTTCGCATCCGGGTGGTCGTCGGCCGCCGCCTCGACGCGCTTGACGATGCCGAAGTCGAGCACCTTGACGAAGTCGTACTCGCCGCCGCGCTCGCACACCATCACGTTCTCGGGCTTGATGTCGCGGTGGATCATCCCCTTGCCGTGCGCCTCGGCCAGCGCCGCGCACATCTGCGCGACGACGTGGCGCATCCGCTCGAGCGGCAGCGTGCGCTCGCGCGCGACCAGCGCCTCCAGCGTCAGGCCGTCGACGTATTCCATCGCGTAGTAGAGCAGGCCGTCGCGCGTGTGGCCGTAGTCGTAGATCTCGATGGTGTTCGGGTGCCGCAGCTCGGCGACCATCCGCACCTCGCGCTCGAAGCGGGCGACGACCTCGTCGGTGGCGAGGTGCCGCTTGACGATCTTGATCGCCGTCGGGCGCTTGAGCAGCGCGTGCCGCGCGAGGTGGACCGTCGACATGCCGCCCTCGGCCAGCTCGCGCTCGATGTGGTAGGGGCCGATGCGGCGCCCGGCGGCGGGCTTCGCCGTGAGCCGCGCGAGCGTCAGCGTCGACCACGCGGCCCAGCCGGCGGTGAGCACCAGGAGCGCGAGCACGGCGGCGAGCGTGGCGCGCACGTACGCCAGCGGCGCGTACGCCTCGTCGACGCCGATCTCGGCCACGACGCCCATGCGCTCGTCGGGCAGCCAGCGCCACGCGCCGATCACTTCCGCGCCGCGGTAGTTGCGGTACGGGTCGAGCAGGACGCCGCGCAGCGCGTGGCTCGACGTCGCCGCGGCGCCCGCCGCCAGGGCCGCTGCCGCGGCGCGCGTCAGCGGCCACTCCGCGGCAGGCTGCGCAACAGCCGCGTCGCCGTCGAGCTCGCGGCCGGGGTCGCGCACCTTGAGCCGGAACGCGGCGCGACGCGCGTCGCGCGGCAGCGCGCCGGCGTCGACGAGGCCGCGCGTGTCGCGCACTTCCGACAGGAGCGTGCCGGTCTCGTCGAACGCGTACGCCTCGCCGGTGTCGCCCGGGCGCGCGGACGACAGGATGGCCTCGAAGTCGCGGTCGACGTAGCTCGCGAAGCCCAGGGCCGCGACGACGGCACCGCTCGCGTCGCGCACCGGCGTCTCGATCCACGCCAGCGGGCGCGCGCCGAGGAAGGGCTGTGCGGCCACGAGCCGCGCGTCGGCCGCGTAGGGCCGGATGAACTGCGTGCGGCCGCCGAACACCTGCGCGAGCTGCGGCGCCATCGCGCGCGGCTGCGCCTGCAGGCCGCAGATGTCGGGCAGCGTCGACGCGACGATGTGCCCGTCGCGGTCGACGACGTTGACCGCGGCCACGCCGGCGTCGCGCAGCAGCGGCTCGACCACGGCGCGCCACTCGGCGATCTCCGGGCTGCGGCACCAGTCGGCCGTGTCCACGCCGCGCGCGCGGCGCGCGAGCTCGGCGGTCGCGGCCGCGGCGCGGGGCTCGCGCGCCCAGCGCTCGGCATCGGTGCGGCGCTCCGCGACGAACACTTCGAGCGACTTGGTCTTGGCGTCGAGCAGCGCCGGCAGGCCCTGCGCGCGCAGGTCGCGCAGCGAGCGCTCGACGCCGACGTACATCCACGCCGCGCCCGCGGCGACGGCCGCGCAAAGCGCAAGGACGACGAGGCTCTGCCGCCTGCGGCTCGCAAGCACGCGCGTGCGCAGGCCGGGGCCGGGTCGCGCGGGCAGCAGCGTGGCGCCGGGGCGTGCGAAGTCGGGGGCGGCGACGGGCAGGGGGCCGGACTGGGGCATGCGCGCATGCTACGCCTGCGGTGCCCCTCGCCCCAGCGGCTCGTCGCGGCGCCCCTCACCCCGGCCCTCTCCCCGCTGCGCGGGGAGAGGGAGTGACTTCGGCGATGGTCTGTGGCGGCCCCCCATTCCCCGCAAGGGGGGAGGCGGAGTGTCTACGGCACGCGCCAGTGGCTGCTCCCATTCCCCGCAAAGGCGGGGCGGAGTGTTTACGGCAAGTGCCAGTGGCTGCCCCCATTCCCCGCAAGCGGGGAATCGGAGTGTCTACGGCAAGTGCCAGTGGCTGCTCCCATTCCCCGCAAGGGGGGAGGCGGAGTGTCTACGGCAAGTGCCTGTGGCTGCTCCCTCTCCCCGCTTGCGGGGAGAGGGTTGGGGTGAGGGGCGACGACTCAGCCCGCGACCCGCCCGTACCTGTCGTCGAAGCGGACGATGTCGTCCTCCTCGATGTAGTCGCCGCACGCGACCTCGATCAGCGCCAGCACGTCGCGACCGCGGTTCTCGAGCCGATGCCGGGTCTCGATCGGGATGAACGTCGACTCGCCGGCCGGGACGTCGTAGCTGGTCTCGCCGCGCGTCACGTGCGCCGTGCCGCGCACGACGACCCAGTGCTCGGAGCGCCGGTGGTGCAGCTGCAGCGACAGCGCGCCGCCGGGCTTGACCTCGATGCGCTTGATCTTGAACCCCGGTCCGGCCTCGAGCAGCGTGTACGTCCCCCACGGCCGCGCGACCGTGCGGTGCAGCTTGTAGGCGTCGTGCCCGCGCGCCTTCAGCTCGCCGACCACCTCCTTGACCCGCTGCAGGTGGTCGCGGTGCGCGATCAGCACCGCGTCGGGCGTGTCGACGATGACGAGGTTCTCGACGCCGATCGTCGCGACGACGCGGTCCTCGAGTGCAGCAGCGGTCCCGCGCGTGGCGATGGCCACGCGCTCGCCGTTGCCGCGGTTGCCGTCGGCGTCGGCGTCGGAGAGCTTCGACACCGCCTGCCACGAGCCGACGTCGCTCCAGTCGAAGTCGCCGCGCACGACCGCCACCAGCCGTCGGCCGCCGCCTTCTCCATCACCGCGTAGTCGATCGATGTCCGGCGCCGCCGCGAACGTCGCGGCGTCGATCTCCAGCATCGCGTCCCAGCGCGGGGCGCGAGCGGCTGCCACAACGGTGCGCCGCCGCCGCGACCGCCGCGCGTACTGCTCGAACGCCGCGAGGATCGCGCGCGGCGTGAACGCGAACATCGCCGCCGGCGTTCCACACGTAGTTGCCGGGCGGCGTAGGTAGTCGCGGGCCTTGGCGAGCGGGGCTTCGACGAACTTCGCCGCGGCGTACACGCGGTCCGCGAGCGCCGCGCCGCACTCGATGTAGCCGAACTCCCGTCTCCGGCAGCGTGGGATGCTGAACGTCGCGAGCCTGCCCGACGCCGCCGCCCGGCGGCGCGCGCGACGGCGGCGGCGAACCCGGCCTCGTCGCGGATCAGGTGGTCGGCGGCCAGCACCAGCATCACCGCGTCGTCGCCGTAGCGCGCCCGCATCGAGGTGCGCGGCATCGCGACTGCGGGCGCCGTGTTGCGGCCGAACGGCTCGAGCAGGTACGCGGCGTCCTGCGGCTCGTGCGGGCCGAGCCCCGCGTACACGTCCTTCGTGTGGAAGTAGTAGTCGCGGTTGGTGACGGTGACGAGCCCGCCGCGCGAGCCGGGCACGCGCGGCGCGGTGCGCGGTCTTGTGCAGCAGCGTCTCGCCGTCGGGCAGCGGCATGAACGGCTTGGCGCGGCCTCGCGCGACAGCGGCCACAGCCGGGTGCCGGCGCCGCTGGAGAGGATGACGGGAACGATCGCGTGCATGGCGGCCAGTGCGGAAGGTGCCCGGCGGGGCGCGGCAGAGCGCGATTCCCGCGGGTATCTTCCGGGCCCCGCGCACCGGTTACGCTGCCGGCGCGCGGGCAGGGGCCGGCGTCAGGTCACGAGGCCGGTGCGGGATCGCGCCGATCGTAGCCCAGCGCCGGCAGCCGCGCGACGATCCTCTGCCAGTCCGCCTCGGCGAGCTCAGGTCGCGCGCGAGCACCCACAGGTACTCGCGGACGGCTCGCCGACGACCGCGTAGCGATAGTCGTCGGCGAGGTCGATCACCCGGTAGTCGCCCCACACCAGCGGCAGCCAGGCGAGCCACGCCGGCGCGAAGCGCACGGCGAGCGTGGCCGGTGGCGTCACCATGCGCGCCTGCCCTCGTGCGCGCATCGTCTCGCCGCCGGCCTTGCGGCACGCGTTGACGACGCCGAGCGTGCCGTCGGCGTTGCGCGTGTAGGTCGCCGTGACGTCGCTCGCGCACTGCTCCTGGAAGCGGTTCGGGTAGCGGGCGATCTCGTGCCAGACGCCCAGGTAGCGGTCGAGGTCGAGCGCGGGCACCGTCGGCAGCGGTGTGGCGGCGTGGATGGCCGGCGCGGCGAGCGCGCAGGCGAAGACGGCGGCGGCGAGGCGGGCGGCGAAGCGGGCGGTAAAGAACATGGCGGCGGCTTGAACGAGTGATCGATCGTCCCCATGTTGGGGGTATCGCGGCAAGGCGCAACCTGGACACCGGCGACGGGCTCCGGCGCGGGCGTTGCTATAATGCGAATGCCGTGCGGGTGGCGACTGCCGCGCGCATGGCGCCGATCGATTCCGGGGGTGAACTGGTCTCGACGGGGGTCGTGAAGCAGCTTGGGGCATGCCGAGGTGTTGGTCCTCGTTAAACCCTGACAATCGCAAACTTAACTGCGAACGACGAAACGTACGCTCTGGCGGCTTAATCCCGCCGGACCTTGCACCGGGCAGCGCTCGGCCCGGGTGACGAAGCTGGCAACAGCGTAGTCACGGCAAGGACATTCAGAGCGATCGCGTCCGCCCGGGTCACTTGGGCGAGGCGTCAAATCAAGGTGACTGGTCCCTACGGCGTCTGTCCGTCAACGGTTCGGGGATGAGAGCACAATGACGCGACTAAGCATGTAGTCCTGACTGTGGAGCACCTTCGGACGCGAGTTCGATTCTCGCCACCTCCACCAACAGCACGAATGACGGCCCCCGCGCGGGGCCGTTTTCTTTCAACAGAGGCGGGAAGAAGACCGCGCGGCCGAGCCCGTGGTGAGGCGCCGGCGAGGGCTGCGCCCGCGTTACGCCGGCTGCACCGCGAACTTGAGGTGCAGCGCGTCGAGGACCTTGACCACGGTCGCGAATTCCGGGTTTCCGTCGGGCGACAGCGCGCGGTAGAGCGCTTCGCGCGCGATCCCGGCATCCTTGGCCACTTGCGTCATGCCGCGCGCACGCGCGATGTCGCCCAAGGCGATCGCAATCATCTTCGGGTCATTGCCCGATTCGTCGATCATCGCCTGCAGATACTCGGCCAGGTCGGCGTCGTCCTGCAGGTGCTTGCTGACATCCCAGCGCGTGGTCTTCAGCTTTTTCGCCATCCCGCTCTCCTCATAGTTCGGCCGCCATCGCCTTGGCGAGCTTGATGTCCGCTGCCTGCGTGCGCTTGTCGCCGCCGGCGAGCATCAGGATCACGTGGTTACCGCGGCGGGTGAAGTACAGCCGGTACCCGGGCCCATAGTTCACGCGCAGTTCGTTCACGCCGTCGCCGACCGCCTTCCAATCGCCGAGGCTTCCCTGCTCGACGATCCGGATGCGCGCGGCGATCCGCAGCCGCGCAGTCCGGTCCTTGAGCGTTAGCATCCATTCGGCAAATCGCTCGGTCTGCCGAACGATGAACATGAAATGTTGTAATCCATGGGTTACGCTATGTCAATTTCGCACGTACTTCCACAGCCGCTTTCTCCCGCGCCGCGCTACGTCGGTGGAGCGCCGCGGCGGGTGTGTTGCGGACCGTCCAGGAGGCCCTGGGGGAAACGTCAAGAATCCAGCGCGCCCGGAGTCGTCGGAGGCAGCCTGGCAGGTCGCGACTGACCCGGAGCGACGGGAAGCCGGGGGCGATGAGGGGTCGCTGCGTGCTGCCAGCGCGAAGGCAGCGTCGGCCTCGCTGCCCGCACCTCGCAGTGTCCCTTGGCATGGCGGTTGCTTTTTGCACGCGGCGACCTTCCCGAGGACTTGCCTGCCATGCTCCCGCGTCTCACTCCGTACGAATGCGCGACCGCGATTCCGCGCGCCGCCGCCCTCGCGCTCGTGCTGGCGCTGGCGGGCTGCAACGGGCACGACGACACGGCGGGCAGCCCCACGCCGCCGCACGTGGGCGCGGCGGCGCCGACGTCGCTGCCCGTCACCATCAGCAACCAGTCGAGCCGGACCGCGTACGTGCTGATCACCGGCGACCCCTCGCAGACGTTCACGGTCAGCCCCGCCACCACCGCTACGATCCTGGCCGGCGGATCGACGGTCTTCAACGTCACCAACATCAGCGCCGGCCGCATCTACGTGTCGTACGACGTCGCGCTGTCGAGCAGCGCCCCCGACGGCGCCAATCCGGGCGACGCGGACTACCACACGCGCTTCGACAAGGTCGAGCTCACGTACAACCAGGGCTTGGGCGGCAGCGCGAACCTCACCGCCGTCGACTTCTACGCGATCCCGATGGTGCTGCAGACGTCGATCCAGGGCACCGTCATCAACCAGCTGACGCTGGCGCCCGGGCAGACCGGGAATGGCGTGCAGGCGGCGCTGACCGGCGCGGTCGCGTCGGGCCAGAGCGCGCCCGTGGTCAACACCAAGGCAGGAAGCTTCGCGCGCATCCTGTCGCCGGTGAAGGCGCCCACCGCCTACGGCAAGTTCGACGGCTACATCGGCACGCTCGGGCCGGCCAACACGACGTTCACCATCGCCGGGACGTTCTTCGGCACCACGTCGAAGGCGTACAGCTACACGGGCGCGGTGGGCACGAACAACATCACGCTCACGAGCGCCGACGGCCTGCACGTCATGAAGATCCCGCTCGCGAGCCTCGAGTACAACGCGACCGACCTCGTCAACGACAACGGGATCTACACCTGCAACGCGCCGTACACCGTCGACGGCACCGCCCACCACGTGGCGGACAACGACATCTACGCGGCGGTGTATCGCGACCTCGTCGCCGGCTTCAACCTGGGCTTCGTGCAGCCGGGTACGAACACCAGCAGCACGTGGTGGACGTCGCCCGCGTTTCCCGTCAACAGCTACTCCGGCACCACGTACAACGCCTACGCGCAGGCGGTTGCGACGACCTACCCTGGCGCCTACGGCTTCCCGTTCTCCGACCGCTACCAGCAGGTGCTGGCGGACCTGGGCGGCATGGTCGACGGCATGACCGTCACGCTGCTGGGGGACAGCGCGAACCCGCCGGCGAACCCGACGCAGGGAACCGTGAACCCGCAGACGAGCGTGGCGGGCGCGCCGACCATCAACGTCGTGCTGGTCACCACCGACGACAACTTCAACCTGTCGACGTTCAACCTCGACCTGCAGACGTTCCAGGGCGGGACCGTCAACTACTTCCCGCCGGCGACGCAGACGCCGACCGTGACCACCAGCAGCACCGCGCAGGTCAACGGTCTGCCGTCGCAGAACGGCATCAACATCTACACGCTGCAACTGCGCGGCCAGCAGTACAGCATCCTCGCGAACGTGAGCAACGGCACGGTCGTGTGGGCGTCCATCGCGGGTGGCGGCAACGCGACGTGGTCCGCGCCGAACCTCTTCGTCGGCGGGCTCGATTAACGCGAAAAGGAGCCAGGCTCGATTTCCCGCTCGGCCGCAAGGGGGCACGGTTCGCCGTTGTCGTTGTGGCCTCGTTGGACGATCCGCAGCGGCACCTCGGCCGGGTGGAAGGGCCGGCGTCCGGGCATCGGTCGCAGTCTGCGCGCCGCGCCGGAGGAACGCCGTCAGGCCGAAGGCGAATCCCGCGGAGGGTTGCCAGGTGAAATTGAACCTGGCCCCTTTCTCCCCGAACGACGGCCCCTGCGCGGGGCCGTCGTGCTTTCTGCCGCGCGATCGACGTTACGTGTGCAACTCCACGACGTCGCGGTCGGCGACGACGTGCTCCGGGCCGACGTGCTGGCCGTCGAAGCCCGAGGCGCCCCAGATGCGCGCGTAGCGCAGCGAGCGCACGAGGTCGCGGTGCACGAGGTTCGCGACGTCGCCGACGGTCTGGCCGCGGCGCAGCGTGAACGGCCGCTGGCGGTCGGCCGGGTGGCCCGGCACCTTCGTGTACACGCGGACGATAGCGAGGCGTTCGAACAGCCAGGTCGCGATGGCCGCGAGCCCGAGGCCCGTGTCCGCGGAGACCGCGAGCACGGGGTAGTCGGCGCCGGCGAGCTCCTCGAGCGTGCGCACTTCGGCCGCCGCGTCGGCGACGGCCTCGGCCTTGTTGGCGACGAGCAGCGTGGGCAGGTGCACGGTGAACGGGTCGCCGCCGGCGGCATCGTCCGCGGGCGACGCGCCCGCGCCGCCGACGAGTTCGATGCGCTTCTGCGCGAGCAGCGCGCGCACGGCCTGCAACTGCTCGACGTCGGACGGATCGGTGAGGTCGACGACGAGCAGTGCCGCGTCGGCCATCTGCAGCGCGCCGGCGAGCCACGGCACCGGGTGTTCGGCGGCGACGGCCGGCAGGTCGACCAACTGGAACTGGATGTCCTCGAACGGCATCATCCCCGGCTCGGGAAACTGCGTCGTGAACGGGTACGGCGCGACGTGCGCGCCGGAGCCGGTGAGGCGCGCGTGCAGTGCCGACTTGCCGGCGTTGGGCGGGCCGAGCAGCGCG
>JBGAMF010000092.1:0-16020 GCA_044223185.1 Casimicrobiaceae bacterium
CGTTGTACGGGATCGCGACGAAGCTCGTGTTGCCGATGGTCCCCTTGGCGAACACGGACGTGCGCACGGTGTCCGGCAGGAGGCCGGCGCTGATCGAAACCGCGGCCTCGGCCGGATTGAACGAGATCATCATGTCGACCTCGCCGTCGCTCATGAGCTGCCGCTGCGCGGGTCCGTTTTCCGGAAACTGCCGCCCCTGCCGCCACAGGACGGGGCGGAGCGCGTCGTACCACGCCCAGAGCGGTGCCGTGACCGCCGCAAAGCTCTCGTCGGTTGCCGGGCGCTGCAGCACGGCCGGGTCGGGCGCGAGTTCGTGGAGCGCCTGCTTCAGGAACGTCGATCCGAGAAAATTGCGGACGGACGGATGCGTGAGCCGTCCCGGATGCTCCTTCGCCCAGCGCAGGAGGTCGGGCACGGAGCGCGGCGGGTCCTGCACGCGCTTGCCGTCGTACACGAACACGACCTGCGCGCGCCGCCAGGGCGACTCCATGCCGTCGACCGGAATCGTGAAGTCGATCACGTTCGAGCGGACGTTCGTCGTGTCGACGCGCGCGTAGTTCGGCATCGCCTGCGTGAACGGGCCGAACAGCAGGCGCTGCTCCTTCATCGCGAGGAAGTTGGGGCCGTTGATCCAGACGAGGTCCACCGTGCCGCCCGTGTCGCGGCCCGCCGCCCTCTCCGCCACGACTCGCGTGACCGCCTCGGCGGTGTCCTTCAGCTTCACGTGGTTCACCTTCACCCCGTAGCGCTTCGCGACTTCCTCGCCCGTCCACTGGATGAACGCGTTGGTCTTCTCGTCGCCGGCCCACGCGTTGAAGTTGACGGTCTGGCCGCGCGCTTTCGCGACGACGTCGTTCCAGCGCAGGTCCTGTGCGGGCGCGGCCTGGCAGACCCCGGACGCCGCGACCGCCGCGGCGAACACCCATTGCGCGGCGCGCATCAGCGCTCCTGGTGCGCGATGTCGATCACGCGGCGCGGCGGCGCGGCGGCGGCGAGACCCTTCGCCGCGCGGCGGCGCTGCCTCGCCGCTGCGAGCACCGGGCCCAGCACCTGCTCGTGGAAGCGGTCGCAGCCGATGCAGAGGTTCTCGTAAGCCGCGCCGTCCGGCCGCTTCGTGCGCGACTGCGCGATGAAGTCCTGCTCGCTGAATCCGTACGCGATGCCCATGCGCTCCGGATGGCCCATCGTGATCGCCTCGTAGGCCGGCACGCCGGTCAGCGAGTCGAGAATCTCGATCAGGTTGTCCTCGAGCAGGCTGCCGACCGGCAGCTTCGTCTTGATGCAGCACGGATAGACGGCGCCGTCGGGCTCGATCGACACCTCGGAGCCGTTGAACTCGTGCCGCAGGAAGTTGAGGCCGCCGGACCAGCGGTTGCAGAAGTTGTCGGCGAGCGCCGCGTGCGACAGGTTGTTCTGCCACGCGCGGCCGCGCGGCCACAGCTTGCCGATCCACGAGTCCGGCGTCGCGCCGAAGAAGCTGTAGACCGGCCCCGGCTCCTCGTGCCAGTTGCGCGCCGTCGCCGACAGGCCCGAGCGCCGCATGCCGTGGCGCGCGAACAGCGCCGAGAGCTTGTCCATGAACGCCTGCTGCTTCGCCGGCCCTTCGAGGCCGACGTGGAAATCGTCCACGCTCGCCACCGAGATCATCCAGACGCCGCGCGCCAGGAGGTCCGCGACGATGCCGTCGGTCAGGATGTCGCCGGTCGTCTGCACGACGATCTTCACGCCGCCCTGCGCCGCGTACCTGTCGCGCAGCGCCTCGACGACCTTGTACGTGACGCGCTCGCGGACCGGATCGAGCAGCGACTCGCCGCCCGACAGGATCACGCGGCCGGTCTTCTCGGGAAACGTGCCGTCCGGCCGCGGATCGTCGAGGTCGCGGTACGTGAAGCGTTCGGGGAAATTCGCGACGATCCGCGGGAAATTGCGCTCGGCCTCCTGCACGACGGCCTCGAGTTCCTCGCGGACGTACGGCCGGAAGCGGTCCTCGTAGCAATGCCTGCACTTGCGGTGGCAAGCCCAGGCCATGACGTAGTAGATCGATTCCATGCGGAAAGGGGCTCGGAGGACGGACGCGTGGATTATGCCGGAGCGGTTGCGCGGGCCGCATTCGACACTATGTCGCGGCGATTCGCGCGGACCTTACGCCGACGTCGTGGTGCAAGGTTCCCCTCACCCCGCGCAGCGGGGGCGAGAGCGGGGTTTCCCCGAGCATGCTCGGGGCCGCGCGAGCGGCCTTCGCCTGCAAGCGAAGGCGCGCCCTGCAAGGGAGGGTTGGGGTCTGGGGCCGTGCCGATGAGCAGCTCCCTCGCCCCGCGCAGCGGGGGCGAGAGCGGGGTTTCCCCGAGCATGCTCGGGGCCGCGCGAGCGGCCTTCGCCTGCAAGCGAAGGCGCGCCCTGCAAGGGAGGGTTGGGGTGAGGTGCCGCGCGTGCCTCACTTCCGGTATCGCTTGCGCAACTCCTCGCACGGATCCGGCCTCTCCGCGCGCGCCGTCAGCACGAACGCGTCGAAGCGGCCGGCGGGCTCGCCTGCTTCGGCATCGTCGTCGCGTTCGAGGATGCCGATGCTCACCGACGCTTGCCGCTCGTCGGGCGTGAGCCAGAACGGCACGCCGACGTCGGCCCGCGCGTGGCCGTTGCCGGTCAGCAGCACGACGCCCTTCGCCGAATGCGGCCGAAGGGACTCCGCCAGCGTACGATCGCGCGCGATCTGCGCGCTCGCCATCCCGGGCAGCGCTTCCGGCGGCAGCAGATTGCAGTGGCCTTTCGCGATCGCGTCCTCGTGCGCGCGGCGCACGGCCGCTGGGACGTCGGACGCCGACGTGGCGCGCGGCTGCGTCGCGACTTCCATGGCGCCGCGGCGCGACAGGTTCGCGGCGACGATCGGCAGGTCGTAGTCGAGCGCGAGCTGCACGAAGGGCCGGTAGAGCTCCCAGCGCCAGCTCGGCGCGCCCCTGCCCGCCGCGATCACGTGGTCGGCGTCGCGCGGACGCTCGCGCCGCGCGCGGTCGATGTCGGCCTGCCACTCGCGGTCGAACTGCTCGAACGCGAGGGCCGGTCGCGCGCCGCCTTCGACCAGAACCTTGAGCGCCGCAAGGCGCAGCGCGTGCTGGGCCGCGTTGTCGTGGACTTCGCCCAGCACGACGATGCGCTTGCCTTCCATTGCGCGCGCGACCACGCTGGGGTCCGCGTCGAGCGGCGTCGCTGCGCGGCACGGAAGCGCGACCGCGGCGGCGAGCACCATGGCGATGCGCAGACCGAACGTCACGTTCTGGACTCGTCGGACCCGGTCGCGCGCAGGACGGACACGAGACGCTCCAGCCGCTCCGCCCAGAGCCCGATCTGGGCATCGAGCTGATCGGTCCGCAGCATGTCCCACGGGAAACCCGGCAGCCCGAGCAGCGTCTCGTACGCGATGTCCGCGGACGCCGGCGCGCCGGGACGCCGTGACGCGCGAATGAAGTAGCGGAACCCGCGCGCCATGCCGCCGGTGTCGACGACGAGTTCCATCGCGGTGCCGCCGAGATCGAATGGCACGCTGTAGTCGCCGCCCCCACTGCTCGCGAGCCGCCCGCCGAAGAGCCGCTGCACGACGGGCTTCATCGCGGCCCTCACCTGCGCCGCCTTCGGCGTGTCGATGCCGGCCAGCTTTTCCAGTGCAGCCGCGCACTGCGCGCGCACGGCGGGATCGGGCGCCCGCCGCATGCCTTCGGCAAGCAGGGCCTTGCGCATGAACCACGGACCGCCGCCGGGATTGCCCTCGCGCGCACGGCGCCAAGCGTCGTGGTACCGCGCGCGGGTCGCGTCGTCATCGGTGCCTTTGGCGTGCGCCAGCAACGCGTCGCTCGTGAAGAGCGCGCGGTCCGCCCTGAGCGCGGCGCACCAGGCGGCGATGCCCTCGCTCGGCGTGCGCGCAAGCTCCGCGAAGTCGTCGGCGAAGTGTGCGCGCCACTCCGTCTCGACGAACGGGGCGAGATGCGGGTACCGGGAAAGAGGGGTCGAAAGCACCCTTCAGGGTTGCCCGCGGTGGAGCGACCAGTCGACGCTGCCCGGGCGTCCGGGAATATGCAGCGCAGCCGTCGCCGCCGGCGTTTCCGCGATGACCTTGCCCGCGCGGAATACCTTGAGCCGCGGCGCGCGGAGACGGATCGCCTCGATGGGATCCCGCGCCTGCAGCAGCACGAAGTCGGCCCGGTTGCCGGGCGCGATGCCGTAGCCGTCGAGGTGCATCACCGCGGCGCCGTTCACCGTCACCGCGTCGAAGCACGCGCGCATGCCCGCCTGGCTCGTCATCTGCGCGACGTGCAGCCCCATCGACGCGACTTCGAGGCTGTCGGCGCTGCCCAGCGAGTACCACGGGTCCATCACGCAGTCGTGGCCGAACGCGACGGTGACGCCCGCGGCCATCAGCTCGGGCACGCGCGTCATGCCCCGCCGCTTCGGGTAGGTGTCGTGCCGCCCCTGGATCGTGATGTTGATCAGCGGATTGGCGACCGCGCTCACCCCCGCCTCGTGGATCAGCGGAATCAGCTTCGACACGTAGTAATTGTCCATCGAGTGCATCGACGTCAGGTGCGACCCGGTCACCCGGCCCTGCAGGCCGAGCCGCAGCGTCTGCGTGGCCAGCGTCTCGATGTGGCGCGAGTTGGGGTCGTCGGTCTCGTCGCAGTGCATGTCGACGAGGCGTCCCTGCTCGGCCGCGAGCTCGCACAGGAGGCGCACGCTCTCGGTGCCGTCCTGCATCGTGCGCTCGAAGTGCGGAATGCCGCCGACGACGTCCACGCCCATCGCGAGCGCGCGCTTCAGGAGGTCGAGCGCGCCGGGGCTGCGCAGCACGCCGTCCTGCGGAAACGCGACCAGCTGCAGGTCGAGATACGGCGCGACCCTCTCCTTGACGTGCAGCAGCGCCTCGACCGCGAGCAGGCGCGGGTCGCACACGTCGACGTGCGAGCGGATCGCGAGCAGCCCCTTCGCCACCGCCCAGTCGCAATACGCGAGCGCGCGCGCGACGATCGCGTCCTGCGTCAGGTGCGGCTTCAATTCGCCCCACAGCGCGATGCCTTCGAGCAGCGTGCCGCTCGCGTTCACGCGCGGCAGCCCGTACGTGAGCGTCGCGTCCATGTGGAAGTGCGGGTCGACGAAGGGCGGCGACAGCAGCCACCCCTGCGCGTCGATCGTCTGCGCCGCGGCGGCGTTGATGCGCGGCGACACGTTCACGATGCGGCCGTCCGCGACCAGCACGTCGACGCCGCTGCGGCCGTCCGGCAGCGTCGCGTTGTGGATGAGAAGGTCACTCATGTCGTTTCACCAGGAAAGGCAGATCGTTCGCTGCGCTCGCGATGACCCGCTCCGCGCGTCACTTGGTGCCGAAGATGCGGTCGCCTGCGTCGCCCAGCCCCGGCAGGATGTACCCGTGGTCGTTGAGCTCGCGGTCGACCGCCGCCGTGTAGATCGGCACGTCCGGATGCGCGGCCTTGAAGTTGCGGATGCCCTCGGGGCACGACACGAGGCAGACGAACCGGATCGAGCGCGGCTTCGCTTCCTTCAGGCGCTCCACCGCCGCGACGGCGGAGTTGCCCGTCGCGAGCATCGGGTCGAGCACGATCGCGTCGCGTTCCGACATGCCGCCCGGCATCTTGAAGTAGTACTCGACCGCGACGAGCGTCTTCGGGTCGCGGTAGAGGCCGATGTGGCCGACGCGCGCGCCCGGCACCACCTGCAGGAACCCGTCGAGCAGGCCCATGCCCGCGCGCAGGATCGGCACGAACACGAGCTTCTTGCCGTCGATGAGCTTGGAGTTCATCGTCTCGAGCGGCGTCTGGATCATCACTTCGTGCATCGGCATGCTGCGCGTGACCTCGTACGCCATCAGCGTGCCGATCTCGTTCAGCAGGCGGCGGAAGCTCGTCGTGCTGGTCTCCTTCTTGCGCAGCAGCGTGAGCTTGTGCTGGACGAGCGGATGATCGAAAACGTGCACGTTCGAAGGCATGCGGGCTCCTGTCGTTGGCATGATCGGATAGTCAGAATACGGTGCCGTCGCTGCGGATCGAAAGCGGCGGGTCGCCGCCGCGCAGGTCGCGCGCGAGCTCGCGCCCGGCGGCCCACGTGCCGCCCTCGAGGATGCAGGCCAGCGGCAGGTCCGGCGACCGCAGGACCGCGCGCACGACCGGCGCGAGTTCGTCGAGCAGCGCGACCGTAAGCGCGCGCCATTCGACCACCAGCTCGCTTCCGACGTCGTGCGCGACGGCGGCGTCGGCGTCGTCCCGCAGCGCGAGCACGCCGGTGTCGAGCAGCAGGCCGCCGTTGCGGTATTCGGGCAGCGCGGTCAGGTCGTCGCGGCCGGTCACGGTCGCGCCGGCCCACTCGAACGGCTCGAACAGCGAGTAGGCGAGCCACTGCGAGAGCTTGTGGAACGGCACCCAGCCCGCCGTCGGTCCCGCGCCGCCCGCGTGCGGATGCCGCCACACGTCGCCGAGCGGTCGTCCGTCGAGCGTGCTGCCGGTCATCCAGATCGATGCGAGCCCGTCGAGCAGCGCGCGCAGGATCGCGGAGGCGCCGATGGCCTTCCGCGTGCCGTGCTCCGTCAGGAGGTCGTACAGCGCTCCCAGCCGCGCCGCCGCGCCGAACACGGCGCGTTCGGCGGTGAGCGCCTGCGCGAGCCGCCGCAGGAGCGCCGCGCGGCCCGCGAGTCCCACGAGCGGATTCGCGGCGTCCGCCTGGAACAGCGCGGCGAGTCTCGCGTCGTCGAACGCCGCGAGCGCCGCGGCGTCGACGCGCAGCGGATCTCCGGGCGCCGCGGAGAAGGCGCCGGCCATGAACGCGCGGAAGCTCGCGACCCCCAATCCCTCCGAGCGCGCATAGCGCGGCCCGCCGGGCACTTCGACGTAACCCCACGCCGGGCCGGCACCGGCGTCGAGCAGCACGCTGACGATGGTGAGGTCGATATGGGCGCGCGCCCGCTCGGCCGGCGTGCGTCCGGCGAGCGCCCGCGCGAGCTCGGCGCGGCGATCGACGCCGCCGGCTTCGAAGTGCCGCCAGCGGCTGTGATAGGGAATGGCGAGGGCCGGATAGCGGCGGCGCGTCACGTCCGCGACGCGTTCGGCCGCGTGGCGCAGGCGCGTACGGTCGATGCGGAAGTGGCGCGACTGCCCTGCCGTGACCGCCGCGGCGACGTTGCCGCAGCGCGCGCGGATGGCCGCCGTGGTGAGTAGCACGGCGGCGGGCGAGTCCGCGACCGCCGCCGTCACAGCGTGCGGCCCTTCGTCTGCGCGAGCCGGCCGGCGTCGGGCACGTCGCCATCGGCGAAGTAGCCGGCGGCCTTCTTCGCGTCCATCTCGACGCGCGCGTCGGCCGGGATCAGGTCGTCGGGAATCTTGACGCGCTCGTCCACGGCGATGCCCGCGCCGACGATGGCGTCGAACTTCAAGTTGCTCATCGACACCAGCCGGTGGATGCGCCGGATGCCGAACCAGTGCAGCACGTCGGGCATCAGCTCCTGGAAGCGCATGTCCTGCACGCCGGCCACGCACTCGGTGCGCAGGAAGTAGTTCGACGCGGAGTCCCCGCCTTCCTGCCGCTTGCGCGCGTTGTAGACGAGGAACTTGGTCACCTCGCCGAGCGCGCGGCCTTCCTTGCGGCAGTAGACGACGAGGCCCACGCCGCCTTCCTGCGCGCCGCGGATGCACTCCTCGATCGCGTGCGTCAGGTACGGCCGGCACGTGCAGATGTCGGAGCCGAAGACGTCGGACCCGTTGCACTCGTCGTGCACGCGCGCCGTCAGCGTGACCGCCGGGTCGGCGAGGTCGTGCGGATTGCCGAACACGTAGGCGGTCTGCCCGCCGATCGGCGGCAGGAACACGTCGAGGTCGCCGCGCGTGACGAGCTCCGGGTACATGCCGCCCGTCTCCTCGAACAGCGCGCGGCGCAGGTCGGACTCCGAGACTCCGAAGCGCTTCGCCACGCCGGGCAGCCACCACACCGGCTCGATCGCGGCCTTGGTCACGACCGCCGAGCCGTTGCCGAGCAGCACGCGCCCGTCCGCCGCCAGCCGGCCGGCGGCCATCGCGCGGTGCACCTCGGGCATGTCGATGTGCGCCTTGGTCACGGCGATCGTCGGGCGCACGTCGTAGCCTTCGGCGATCTCGTCGCGGAACACGTCCGCCACGACCGCGCCGAACGGGTCCATCGACACGATCTTCTCCGGGTCGCCCCACGCCGGGTACGGGCCGATCGGGTCCGTCGGCATCGTGTTGGTGAGGTCGGGCTTGTGGTTGCGCGTCAGCGCGCCGGCGGCGACGGCGAGCGCGCGATACACGCCGTACGAGCCGCTGTGCGTGCCGATCACGTTGCGCTGGCTGCGGTTGGCCGTGCTGCCGACGATCGGCCCGCGCTCGTGCGGATCGGCCGCGCCCCAGCGGATGGGCAGCGCGCCGTAGGCGCCCTCGTGCGGGTGCGACGTCAGGCGGATGTGCTTGGCAGGTTGCGGCTCGGTGCCCATCGCGATCTCCGAAACGCGGACTATAACGCCAACCCGCGCGCCGTCGCCGGTCCCGGGCGACGCGCGAAGCGCCGTCGTCGCGCGACCGCCGCCCCGGCCGCCCGGCGCACGCGAGCATCGCGCCGCGGTCGTGACGGCGACGCAACGCGCGCCCGGTCCAACCGCCGATGGCCGCGTTCGGGTAGCATGCGGCGCTCCCTTGCCTTCGGACGCACCCGTTCATGACCCTGCCGACAATCCCGCGCTTCGTCGCCGGCCTGACCCTGGTCGCAGCCCTCGCATTCCCGTGCGCGGACGCGTCCGCCGCCCCATGGGAGCTGCCGCCTACGGCCGGGCCCTTCGCGGTCGACGCAGGCACCTTCGGCCCTTCGCTGCGGGTGCCCGGGGCCACGGGCGCGTGGGTGCAGTACGCGCCGGGGCTGTCCGTCGACTGCTCGCCGCCGCGAGGCTGCCTCGCGAACACGCAGCGCCTCCACTACGTGTTCAACTGCTCGCCGCGGTACGCGGTGCTCGTCGAGCGCATCTCGTACGACCTCAACGGCAACGTCGTCAACCACGAGGTGCGCGACCTCGCGGCCGGCTACGGGATCGCCTACGACGGCGGCGCCAACGCGGTGCTCGCGGCGTTCTGCCCGGTGAACGTGCACAACGTGCCGAGGTGACGCGGCGGCGCGGCCGCACGCCGCACTATCGCTCGCCGCGGACGAGTTCGGTGTCCATCGTCAGGTGGCCGGAAAACGGCCACGATAACGCCAATCCCGCCGACGTGAACGGCGGCACACCCGGCACTCAGGCGGCAACCAATCGCAGCGGCGCTACGCCGGCACGCACAGCATCACGGACTCCGGGCCGTACCCTTCCGCGAGCCACCCGGCACCGGCCATATGGTCGCGCAGCGTCCGATCGGTGATGTAGCGGTGATTCGGATCCGGCCGGTTGTTGTACATCCTCCAGACCGGCTGCAGACCCATCGCGCATGCTCCGTCAACCTTGTCCGGCGTGTAGATGTAGAACGCTTCGCGCGTTTCCAGCGTCCACACGTCGGGCCACTTGGCGATCACCGTGTTGCACTCATCCGGATCGGCCGTGTAGAAGTGCGACGTGTACTGGCTGCTGAAGAAGCGGCAAACCGGCACAGCGCCGGGCGGCGCATCCGCTGCCGTCGCCCATGCGGCAAACGAGCCGGTGGAACGCGTCCATCCGGCAAACGAGCCGCGCTCCAGCGCGTCGATCTCCGCCTGCAGGATCGTGTTGAAGTAGTGCCCGTACACGCTGTTGAAGTACTCGACGACGACGGACGGAGTACCCGCCGGCTGCGCCTTGAGCAGGATGACCGAGAAGAACTTCTGGACGTCAGATGTCGCGGTCGGCCGGACCCCGTACACGAATGCCGATGACGGAAACTGCGCGTACTCGCCACGCACCGTCGCGAATCCGTCGGCGTCGGTCACTCCGAAGTACTGCGGATCCGGAACGCCGAACGACCCGTAGCTGAGTATTCGCGCGTTGAATCCGGGGAACCGAAACTCGTCCAGCAGGAACGGGCCGCTGTAACCGGTCGGCCCGACCTTCAGCGGGGCGTTGGCGACCGGCAGGCCCCCGGCATCCAGCGCTCGCACGACATAGGACTTGGGGGGGACCTGCGTGTCTATCACGATCTGTCGATCTCCCGCGATCAGTTCGAAGCGCGCAATGGCGGGCTGGGCCGTAGCGCCAATCGACCAAGCTGCGATCGCTACCGCAAAAAGCAGATGAGCGCGCAGACCCAACTTCATTGCGCCACCACCATTCCTCTCGACGTTCAATTCCTCGCTCCTTGTGTCGTTCACAACCGACGCATCTCTGCAAGCACCATGGCATCGGGCGGACGTGGTCTCGTGGCGTCTTACCGTTCGCCGCGCACGTACCGCCTCATCAGCGCCTGCGGGTACGACGCCCGCCGCGCGACCAGCACCAGCGCGAGGATCGACAGCACGTACGGCAGCATCAGGTACACCTGGTACGGCACGCCCTCGCTGCCGCCCTGCTGCAGCCGCAGCTGCATCGCGTCGAAGAACGCGAACAGCAGCGCGCCCGCGAGCGCCTTCCCCGGGCGCCAGCTCGCGAAGACCACCAGCGCGACGCAGATCCAGCCGCGGCCGTTGACCATGTTGAAGAAGAACGCGTTGAACGCCGACAGCGTCAGGAACGCGCCGGCCACGCCCATCAGCGCCGACCCCGCGACGATCGCACCGGTGCGGATCGCGATGACGTTCAGGCCCTGTCCCTCGGCCGCGGCGGGATTCTCGCCGACGGCGCGCACGGCGAGTCCGACCGGCGTCCGGTACAGGACCCACGCGATCGCGGGCACGGCGACGAGCGCGGCGAGCGTCAGCGGCGTCTGCTGCGCAAGGATCGGGACCGGCAGCCACGCCATCGGGGCGAACGGCTCGATCGTCGGCGGCGTGGTGACGGCGGGGAAGCTCACCCGGTACGCGTAGTACGAGACGGCGGTCGCGAACATCGTGATCGCGAGCCCGGACACGTGCTGCGACAGCGCGAGCGGCACCGTGAGCAGCGCGTGCAACAGGCCGAACGCGGCGCCGGTCGCCGCTGCCGCGAGCACCCCCATCCACAGGCCCGCGCCGAGGTAGACGGCGAGCCAGCCGGTCAGCGCGCCCGCGACCATGATGCCCTCGATGCCGAGGTTCAGCACGCCGGCGCGCTCGCACAGCAGCACGCCCAGCGTGCCGAGGACGAGCGGCGTGGCGATGCGCAGCACCGCGACCCAGAAGTCGGCGTTGGCCAGCATCGCGGCGACGTCGGTGAGCATCAGTTCCAGCGGATCCGGTACCGCGCGAACGCCGTCGCGACCAGCATCGACAGGAGCGCGACCGCGACGATGACCTCGGCGATGTACGTGGGCACGGCGACGCCGCGGCTCATGCTGTCGGCGCCGACCAGCACGCCCGCGACGAAGACCGCCGCCGCGACGACGCCGAGCGGATTCAGGCCCGCGAGCATCGCGATGACGATGCCGCTGTAGCCGTAGCCCGGCGACATGTCGAGCGTCACGTACGCGGTGCGGCCGGCGACCTCGATCGCGCCGGCGAGACCCGCCAGCGCCCCCGAGAGCAGCGCGACGGCGAGCGTCGTACGCGTCACGGGCACGCCGGCGAAGGCCGCGGCGCGCGCGTTGGCGCCGACCGCGCGTACGGCGAAGCCGAACGTCGTGTAGCGCAGCAGCGCCCACAGCGCGCCCGCGAGCAGCACGGCCCACACCAGTCCCGTGTGCAGCCGCGTCCGCGCAATGAGCTTCCCGAGCTGCATGTCGTCGGCGAGCGCGACGCTCTGCGGCCAGCCCATCGCCGCCGGGTCTTTCATCGGGCCCTCCAGCATCATCGACACGAACAGCAGCACGATGAAGTTGAGCAGCAGCGTGGTGACGACCTCGTCGACCTGCAGGCGCGTGCGCAGCAGCGCGGGCACCAGCAGCAGCAGCGCGCCGGCCGCCATCGCCGCGGCGACCATCGCCGGGAACAGCAGCGCGGGTGAGGCCGCCCATCCGCTGCCGTCGGCCAGCCCGCCGACCGCGACGGCGGCGAGCGCGCCGGCGTAGAGCTGCCCTTCGGCGCCGATGTTGTAGAAGTGCGCGCGGAACGCGACGGCGGCGGCGAGGCCGGTCAGGATGAGCGGCGTGGCGCGCGTGAGCGTCTCGCTCCACGCGAAGCGCGAGCCGAAGCCGCCCTCGAAGATCAGCGCGTAGGTGCGGCCGAGCGGCGCCCCCGCCCACGCGACGAACAGGCCGGACGCGAGCAGCGTAAACGCGATGGCCGCGAACGGCGCCGCGACCAGCGCGACCCGCGAGACCGCGCCGCGCGCCTCAAGCCGCATCGGCGCCCCGGTACGTGGCACCCGCCATCGCGAGGCCGATTGCCGGCAGGTCCCAGTCGGCGCGCGGGCGCGCCGGCGTGACGCGGCCCGCGTGGATGACGGCGATGCGGTCGGCCAGTGCGAAGATCTCGTCGAGATCGTCCGAGATGAGGAGCACCGCCGCGCCACGCGCGCACGCGTCGAGCAGCTGCTGGTGGACGAAGGCGACGGCACCGATGTCGAGGCCCCACGTCGGCTGGTTGGCGACGATCAGCGGCGGCGCGGGCCCGCCGGCCGCCTCCCCGGCGAGCGCGCGGCCGAGGATCAGCTTCTGCATGTTGCCGCCGGACAGCGCGCGCGCGGGCGTGTCCACGCCGCCGCCGGCGCGCACGTCGTAGCGGGCGGTCACCTCGCGCGCGAACCGGCGCGCGGCGCGCCGGCGCACGACGCCGCGGCGGCCGAAGCGCGTCCGGTAGTGCTCGGCGATCGCGTTCTCCCACAGCGGCAGGTCGCCGATCAGCCCCACCGCGTGCCGGTCGTCCGGGATGCGCGCGACGCCGGCGCCGATCCACGCGCGCGCGTCGGCAGGCAGCGCGCGCCCCGCGACGGTGACGCGCCCCGCGTCGGGCGCGCGCAGCCCGCACAGGATCTCGGCGAGCGCCTGCTGGCCGTTGCCCGAGACGCCGGCGATCGCCGTGATCTCGCCGGCGGAGAGCGCGAGCGAGACCGAGGACAGCGCATTCGCGACGGTCACGTCCTCGATCGCGCAGACGACGCCGCCCGCGGCGTGGGGCTTCGCGACGGGCGCCGGAACGTCGCGGCCGACCATCAGCTGCGCGAGCGCGGCGCGGTCGGCGCCCTCCGCCGGGAGCGTGGCCACCAGCTTGCCCGACCGCAGCACGGCGATGCGGTCGGACACGCGCAGCACCTCCGGCAGCTTGTGGCTGATGAAGATCAGCGACAGCCCTTCCGCGACCAGCCGCTCGAGCGTGGCGAACAGCGACTCGGACTCCTGCGGCGTCAGCACCGCCGTCGGCTCGTCGAGGATCAGCACGCGCGCGTCGCGCGTGAGCGCCTTCAGGATCTCGACGCGCTGGCGCTCGCCGACCGACAGCGTGGCCACGCGTGCATCGGGGTCGACGGCGAGGCCGAAGCGCTGCGCGGTGGCGACGAGGCGGGCGCGCGCCTCTCCGCGCCGCGACGACGGCCGCCACAGCGGCTCGGTGCCCAGCATCACGTTGTCGAGAACCGACAGGTTGTCGGCCAGCGCGAAGTGCTGGTGGACCATGCCGATGCCCGCGGCGAGCGCCGCCGCCGGATCGCCGGGCGGCAGCGGCCGGCCGAACGCGTCGATCGTGCCCTCGTCGGGCACGTAGTGGCCGAACAGGATCGACACCAGCGTCGACTTGCCGGCGCCGTTCTCGCCGAGCAGCGCCAGAACCTCGCCGTGCGCGAGCTCCAGCGAGATCGCGTCGTTGGCGACGAGCGGCCCGAAGCGCTTGGTGATGCCGGTCAGGCGCAGGACTGGCGCGGGAGGGTCCACGATCGGTGGCGTTCCTGCTCCCTCTCCCCGCTCGCGGGGAGAGGGCCGGGTGAGGGGCGACGCGCGCTTCACCCCAACCTCTCCCGCAGGCGGGAGAGGGAGGCTCGGCGATACGTCGCGGGACTACTTCGCCGTCGATTTCGGCTCGGTCTCGACGACCTGCACCTTGAACTTGCCGTCGAGGATGTCCTTCTGCTTCGCGGCGA
Organism: Casimicrobiaceae bacterium; assembly: GCA_044223185.1. Taxonomy (GTDB): domain Bacteria; phylum Pseudomonadota; class Gammaproteobacteria; order Burkholderiales; family Casimicrobiaceae; genus VBCG01. Next base: position 14,099 of record JBGAMF010000092.1, read on the forward strand.
CCTTCGCCTGCAGGTCCTTCGGCACCTTGGCGTCGAACGTGCCGTACTTCGACAGCTCCGAACCCTTGTGCTTCATCGTCGAGAACTGGCCGTAGTCCTCGGCCTTGAACTTGCCCGCCTTGACGTTCTTGAGCGCGGTGTCGATCGTCGGCTCCATGTTCCACAGCGCCGACACGACGACCGTGTCCGGGTACTGCGCCTGCGTGTCGATCACGTTGCCGATCGCGAGCTTGCCGCGCTCCTTCGCCGCGTCGGAAACGCCGAAGCGCTCGGCGTACATGACGTCGGCGCCCTTCTCGATCATCGCGAACGCCGCCTCCTTGGCCTTCGGCGGATCGAACCACGAGCCGATGAACGTCACGTAGAACTCGACCTTCGGGTTCACTTCCTTCGCGCCGGCCATGAACGCGTGCATCAGCCGGTTCACTTCGGGAATCGGGTAGCCGCCGACCATGCCGATCTTGTTGGTCTTGGTCATGCCGCCCGCGACCATGCCGGTCAGGTACGCGGGCTCCTGGATGTAGTTGTCGAACACGGCGAAGTTGGGCTCCTGCGGCTTGCCGGAGCTGCCCATCAGGAACGAGACCTTCGGGTAGTCCTTGGCGACCTTGCGCGCCGCCGCCTCCACCGCGAACGACTCGCCGACGATGAACGTGTTGCCCTTTTCGGCGAACTCGCGCATCACGCGCTCGTAGTCGGCGTTGGCGACCTTCTCCGAGAACACGTACTCGATCTCGCCGCGGTCCTTCGCGGCGTTCAGCGCCTTGTGGATGCGGCTCACCCACTGCTGCTCGACCGGCACCGTGTAGATCGCCGCCACCTTCGTCTTGCTCTGCGCCAGCGCGAGGCCCGCGCCCGCGCCGAGCGCGAGCGCCACCACCGCCGCGCCCGCCTTCATCCACCCGCGTCGAGTCAGCATTCGTTCATCCCCTGGAGTAAGACTTCGTCGGAAGCCCGGCGCACTGTCGTGGTGCGCCGGACGTCGCCGCGCACGCGGGATCGCCGCATTGCAAGGGCCACCGCAATGCTGGGCGATCAGCGGCGGCGGCGCGGACCCGGGCGCGCGCTCGATGCGCGCGGCCCGGCGAGGCAGGCGTAGGCCGCTGAACAGCAGTTGCCGCGCGGCGCGTCCTTCAGCGCGTGCGGTAGCGTTTTTCTGCCAGCGGGACGCCACAGGCATCTATCTGGTCGGCGAGGATGCGGCGGTTGCGCAGGTGATGGAAGTGGGCCCAGCCAAGCGAAGTACTGCACGGGACGTAGAGCAGCGGCATGCCGGCCTGCTCGGGCGAACGCCCGCCCTTGCGGCAAGCTGTGCTTTCAGCAGCGGTGACCGTGTTGGTCCACGAGTCGCGCCCGCCGCGCGACACCGGCACGACGTGGTCGCGCGACAGCTCGCGCACCAAAAAGCGCTTGCCGCAGTACGCGCACAGCTGGCGGTCGCGCGCGAACAGCATCGGGTTGGTGAGGCCGGGGGCGTGCAGGTGCGCGCCTGCACCGGTGCCCTTGATCGCGAGGATCGACTTGGTCGCGATGCGCGACCGCTCGCCGTTGCGCTGCCAGCCGCCGCGGAACTCGCGGACCTCGCGGCCGAGCGACCACGCGACCATCTGCCTCGCGTGGTAGGTAATGGCCTCCTCCAGGTCCACCCATGCCTGGGGCAGCCCGGCCATGTCGACGGTGAGTACGAACGGTTCCATCGCTGCGATCCTGCGCGGCGCGCCGCGTGGCGCGGCCGCGACCCTTGTGCGTGGCACAAAGTATGCATCAAGCCGGCCCGCGTTGTCTGCCCCGGGGGAAATTGGGGTCAGAGCTGTAACACTGGGGCCGTGAGATCGCTGCGTACTGCGTGAGACGGAATTGGGGTCAGAGCTGTAATGCGGGGGCCATGAGATCGCTGCGTACTGCGTGCGACCGATGCGGCC
>JBGAMF010000093.1:0-15808 GCA_044223185.1 Casimicrobiaceae bacterium
AGCAGGGCGCTACGCATCGCGCAGACGTGCTCCCTCTCCCCGGAACGGGGAGAGGGTCGGGGTGAGGGGACCGTGCGCCTACTTCGCCGGCGCGTACTCGCGCCCGGCGCTCGCGGTCGCGAGCCCTCCGCGCACCAGCCCCGCGGCGCACGCGAGGCGCGTGAGCTCGGCGCGCTCGGCGTCGTCGACGGGCAGCTGCGGCGGCCGCACCGTCGCGTGCGGAAAGAGGCCCTGCAGCTTCAGCACTTCCTTCATCCGCGGCCGGTAATCGCGGATCGGCGCGCGCCACGCGTAGCGGGCGAGCGGGCCCAGCCGCTCCCATATCGCAAGGGCGCCCGCGAAGTCCCTCGCCGCCACGCGCCGGTGCATGTCGACCAGCTCGGCGGTGGCGGTGCCGGCGAAGCCGATCAGCGCACCGTCGCAGCCCATGATCATGGCCTCGCAGATGAACGTGTCGCTGCCGGTGAGGATGCCGAGCCGGCGCGGAAGCGCGCGCGCCGCGGCGATGGTCTCGACGGTCTTCGGCGTGTCGAACGACGCCTCCTTCAAGCCGATCACCTGCGGGATCGTCGCGAGCCGCGCGAGCGTCTCCGGCGGGAAGTCCGGGCCGAACGCCTTCGGGAACTGGAACGCGAACAGCGGCAGGCCCACGCCGTCGGCGATCGCCTTGTGGTACGCGTAGATCATCTGCGCCGGCACCGGGTTGCCGAGGAACGTCGGGAACGGCGGGAACACCGCGAGCGCGTCGGCGCCGCCGGCCTTCAATTCGTTGCCCCAGCGCACGGCCGCGGCGGTCGAGCCGGCGATGAGCCCGGACACCAGCGGCACGCGGCCGGCGATCGCGGCGCGGCACACGCGCAGCACCTCGAGCTGCTCGTCGCGCTCCAGCGCCGGCCCTTCGCTTGCGTCCATGTTCATCGCGATCGCCGTGGGCTTCTGCGCAGCGATCCAGTCGATGTACGCGGCGAGCGTGGCCCAGTCGATCGAGAAGTCCGGTCGCATCGGCAGGAAGGGCGCGGCGACGATGCCCGCGGGCGTGAGTGGCGTCATGGCTTCAGTCCGGTGTGGCGGGCGCGCCGGCGCCGTGCAGCACGCCGCGCGCGAGGAAGATTCCGGTAATGAGCTCCGCGGCCTGCGCGAACTCGGGCGCGCGCCGCGCGGGCAGGCCGCGCGGGCGCGGCAGGCCCACGTCGATGATGCGTTCGATGCGGCCGGGGCGCGGCGACATCACGACGACGCGGTCGGCCAGCAGCACCGCCTCGTCGATCGAGTGCGTGATGAACAGCACGGTCTTGCGCGTGGCGAGCCACAGCGCCTCGAGGTCGAGCCGCATCTGCTCGCGCGTCAGCGCGTCGAGCGCGCCGAACGGCTCGTCCATCAGCAGCAGCGGCGCGTCGTGGATCAGCGCCCGCGCGATCGCGACGCGCTGGCGCATGCCGCCGGACAGCTCGTGCGGATACCGGTCGGCGAAGTCCTTCAGCCCGACCTGCGTCAGGAGCTTCAACGCACGCTCGCGGTACGCGCGCGGGTCGAGCCCGCGCAGCTCGACCTGCACGAGCACGTTGGCGAGCGCCGTGCGCCAGTCGAGCAGCACCGGGCTCTGGAACACGATGCCGAGGTCCGTCTGCGGGCGGTCGACGATGCGGCCGGCCACGCGCGCCTCGCCCGCCGTGGGCAGGTGCAGGCCGGCGACGATGCGCAGCAGCGTGCTCTTGCCGCAGCCCGACGGCCCGACGATCGCGAGGAACTCGCCTTCGCGGATCGCGAGGTCGACGCGCTCGAGCGCGTGCGTCTCGCGGCCGTCGCGCCGGTACGTCTTGCCGACACCCGCGAGCTCGACGTACGGGCGCGCCGCGCCGGCGTCGGCGGCGGGCGCCGCCGGCTCCGGCGCGCCGCCCCTGACGACGCGCAAGCTCATGCGGCGGTCCCGTGCGTCACTGCGGCACGAACTCGTTGGTGTGGAACGTCGTCCACGGCTTGTCCGTTTGCAGGTCGCGGTAGTTGCGCAGGATCGCGAGCGTCTGGTCCCAGTCGGCCTGCGCGCCCCAGCCGATCCGTCCCTTCGAGTTCTTCGAGTCGAGCAGGTCGATGTCGACCATCAGCTGGTCGAGCGTCGACTGGCGGTTCAAGTCGGGCTTGGCCTTCATCGCGGCGTCGACGGCGGCACCGGGGTTCTTCTTCGCCTCGGCCCACGACTTCGCGGTGGCGCGCACGAAGCGCTTCACGAGGTCCGGGTTCTTCTTCAGCGTGTCGCCGGACGTCATGATCGTCATGCCGACGATGTTGGCGCCGAAGTCGGCGTAGCGCATCGCGACCGGATTCCCGCCCTTGTACTTGATGAGGAAGAACTGGTCGTCGGCGCCACCCAGCAGCGCGTCGGTCTTCTTCTCGAGGACCGTGACGACCTTGGCCGCCGGGTCGACCTGCACCATGCCGATCTTGCCGCAATCGACGCTGTTCGCCTTGCACACCGCCTGCAGCAGCTGGCCCAGCGGGTCGCCCGGCGACACCGCCACCTTCTTGCCCTCGAGGTCCTTCGGCGTGCGGATCGGGGCCTCGGCCAGCGACACCACTGAGAACCCGGTCGTGTTGAGCAGCGACATCACGCTCTTCACGTCGGCGCCCTTCGCGGCGGTCAGGATGACCGACGACGAATCGGCGAGGCCGAACGTGTCCGAGCCCGCGGCAACGACCTGCACGGTGTTGGCGGAGCCGCGGCCCTCGTTGATCGTGAGGTCGATGCCCTCGGCCGCGTAGAAGCCGCGGTCCTTGCCGTAGTAGAACGGGACGTGCAGCCCGCCCAGGTACCAGTTGAGGCGCAGCGACACCTTGTCCTGCGCGTGGGCGGCCGTGCCGAGCAGCAGCGCGACGAGCGCGAGTGCGAGAAGACGTGCGGGTTTCATCGGTTCCTCCTCGTGGATGCGCGCCCGGCAGGCCGGGCGGTTGCGGTGCGGGTCACAGCGTGGCGTCCTTCGCGGTCGCCTGCTGCGAGACGTGCCAGGGAATGGCGATGCGCTCGACGACCTCGACCGCGTAGTAGACGACGAGGCCGATCAGCGAAAGCACGACGATCGTCGCGAACACCATCGGCGTGTCGAGCTGGCCGTTGTACTGCAGCAGCAGGTAGCCCAGGCCCCGGTCCGACGCGACGAACTCGGCGACCACCGCGGCGGTGGCGGCGAGCGCGGCGCCGACCTTCAACCCGGTGAAGATGTGCGGCAGCGCCTGCGGCAGCCGGATCTTGAAGAACATGGCGAGGCTGCCGGCGCCGGTCGTGCGCGCGAAGTCCATCACGTCGCGGTCGGCGCTCTTGAAGCCGGCGATGCTCGACACGACGATCGGGAAGAACGACAGCAGGAACACGAGCAGCAGCTTCGGCGTGAAGCCGAAGCCGAACCAGATGATGAACAGCGGCGCGATCGCGATCTTGGGGACGATCTGCAGGAACACGATCACCGGGTACACGGCCTGCTCCATGAATCGCGAGTAGGCGACGGCCAGCGCCAGCGGGATGCTGACGGCCACGGCGAGCGCGTAGCCGGCGAGGATCTCCTGCGTGGTCACCCACGCGCCGCCCATGACGACCTCGTGCCGCCGCCAGAACTCGGACCAGACTTTCGACGGCGGCGGCAGCAGGTACTCCTTGATGCCGAACACGTGGACCGCCGCCTCCCACGCGACGAACAGCAGGACGAAGATCGCCAGCGCTCCGCCGCGGCGACCGAGCCACCCGGCGAACGCGCGCGCGCGGCGCGACGCTAGCGCCATGGCGCGGGCGGTTCCGGCAGGTCCCACGTGCCGTACTGCGCTGGCTCGTTGATCTCGAGCACCTCGAGGTCGGCGGAGCGTGCGACCACGTTGTGCGGGACGCCCGCCGGCTGCGCGAGGCCGTCGCCGGCGTGCAGAGTGACGTCGCCGGCGATGCCGGCGAAGCGGAACGTGAGGCTGCCGCGCAGCACGTAGACGTAGTGCGCGGTCATGTCGTGCCAGTGCCAGCCGGTGGGCGCAGGCAGCGGCTTCAGCGCCCGGATGTGCTTGGCGCCGATCCTGCCGCCGGTGGCGGCGGCAAGCCCCAGGTCGCGGTACTCGACGTCGTCGCGCAGGCCCTCGCGGTCCCACGCGGCGTCGGTGGCGCCGGCGCGCGCGAACGCGGTCAGCGCGTCGGCGAGCGCGCGCGGGCCGGCGTAGCGTGGCGAGCCTTCATTGTGCATCGGCGGTCTCCGTGGCGGCGGGCGCGCGGGTCTTCGCCGCGTTCGCGTGGCGCGCGCGGACCGGCCACACGGCGCTCAACTCGGCCGCGGCCGCGAGCAGCCGCGGGCGCAGGGCGGCGCGGCGCGCCACGGTCATGCGGGCGAGCGGCCCGGCGATGCTCACCGTCGCGACGACGTGCGCATCCGCGTCCGGCGAAGCGCGGACCGCGGCGGCGATGGCCGCCACGCCCGGCTCGCCTTCCTCGACCGCCTCGCCGTAGCCGCGCCTGCGCGTGTCGCGCAGGTGCTGGCGGACCGTGCCCAGCGTGCGCGCGGCGCGCGGGCCGAGTCCCGGCCGCGTGGCGAAGCCGCTCTTCGCGACGAGCGCGAGCGCCGCTTCCTCCGGCAGCGAGGCGAGCCACGCCTTGCCGACGGCGGTCGCATGCAGGATGACGTCGCGCCCCGTGTCGGCGTCGTAGCGCAGTCCCGACAGCGCACCCTGCGCCTTGGCCACCCACGTCATGTGCGCGCCGTCGACGACCGCGAGGCGCGCGAGCTCGCCACTGTCCGCGGCGAGCCGGTCGAGCACCGGCTGGCACACTTCCTCGATCCGCGTGGCCGACAGGTGACGGAAGCCGAGCGCGGCGAGCTTCAGCGTCAGCGCGTAGTGCTGCGTGGCCGGGTCCTGGCGGACGAAGCCGCGCTCGGCGAGCCCGGACAGCAGCCGGTGGACCACGCTCTTCGGGAGCCCGAGCCGCGCCGCGATCGCCGACAGCGCGAGCCCGTCCGGCGCGTCGGCAAGGAGCTCCAGCAGGTCGAGCGTGCGGCGGGCGGGCGGGTACATTCGGCGCGGCGAGGCAACGTGGAACGGCGTTCCGGCATTACGCGCGTCGAGGCGAGTGGCGTCAATGCGCGGTGCACAACGAGCCGCTCGAATATTCGAGCCAGGCTCGATTTCTCGAATATTCGAGCCAGGCTCGATTTCCCCAGCGCCGCCAGGGTCAGACACTTGGACGGCGGCTGCGACGCCATCGCACGGTCGATCGGATGGATGTTCGAGCCTGGCTCGATTTCTCCGGTCGATCGGATGAATATTCGAGCCTGGCTCGATTTCTCCGCAGGTCGTGAAGTGAGGGTCAGACTCGAATTTCCGCACACGCTGGTGCGCTAACCGGAGGTCGCGTCAAAAAATTCGAGTCTGACCCTCATTTTCAGTATTCGACGGGAATCGGGTCGAGCGAGCGCCACAGGTACCACGTCGCCACGCTCCGGTACGGCTGCCAGCGCGCGCCGAACGCGCGCAGCGCGGCGGGCGCCAGGCGCTCGCCATCGTGGTAGTGCAGCGCGACGGCCTTCTGCAGCCCGATGTCGTCGACCGGGAACACGTCGGGCCGCAGTTCGTGGAAGATGAGGAACATCTCGGCGGTCCAGCGGCCGATGCCCTTGACGTCGGTGAGCCGCTCGATCAGCGCCTCGTCGTCGAGTGCCGGCCATTCGCCCGGATCGAGCGCGCCGCCGACGAAGTGGCGCGCGAGGTCGCGCAGGTAGGCCGCCTTGCGTTCCGACAGGCCGGCACGCCGCAGCGTGGGCATGCGCGTGCGGGCAACGCGCGCGGCGTCGAGCGCGACCGGCACGCCGCGTCCGCCGGTGGCCGCGACGACGCGGTCCCAGATCGACTGCGCGGCCTTGACCGAGATCTGCTGGCCGACGATCGCCCGCGCGAGCGTGGTGAACGGATCGCCGCGCCGCGCGAGGTGGACGCCGGGCGCGGCGGCCATCAGGCGCCTCAGGATGGCGTCGCCGCGACCGAGCGCCGTGGTCGCGGCGTCCCAGTACGCGGGCTTCACGCGTGCGCCGAGGCCGCGCGCAGCCGCGACCGCCGGCGCCACGCGCGCACCGTGTGCCAGCGCCACGCGAGCCGCACGGTCGCCCAGCCGGCGGCCGCGAGCGTCACGGCGAGCAGCAGGAGACCGAGCGCCAGCGGCTTGCCGAGGTTCGCCATCCACGCGAGGAGCGCGGCGAGCCACTCCGACGCGCCGGCCGTCCACGGCAGGGCGACGACGTCCGCCGGCGGCGCGCCCGGGAAGAACAGCGCCCCGTACTCGTAGGCGACCACGTACAGCGGGACGATGGTCAGCGGGTTCGTGTAGAGGGTCGTGGCCACCGCGAGCGGGAAGTTCGCGCGCACGGCGAGGCTGCCGGCGATCGCCCCCGCCGCCTGCAGCGGTCCGGGGATCAGGCCGCAGAAGAGGCCGACGGCCACGGCCCGCGCCGCCGAACGCCGGTTGAGGTGCCACAGGTCGGGGTTGGCGAGCGCCGGCGCGTGCCGGCGCACCCACGGGTGCCCGGCGATCGCGTCGATGCCCGGGGCGAACCGGGCGGTCAGGCGCGAGAGCAGGCGGCGTGGCATGGAGGTGCGCGAAAATGGTACATTAGCAGGATTTGGTTTTTGGGCAGTTCGACAAGTGAGGAACGGGGGGAATCGCGGCATGAACGCCCGGCATCCGGGTGCCGGCGGCGCCCCGGACCGGCGCCGCTGGCGACTCGCCGGGGCCTTCGCGCTCGCCGCGCTCGTCGCACTGCCGGCCTGGTCCGCCGCCGACCCGGCCCGCGTCCTGCGCATCGCGTTCGACACCGCCGAGTCGGGTTTCGATCCCGTCCGCGTGCAGGACAACAACTCGGCAACCGTGACCGAGGCGATCTTCGAGCGCCTGCTCACGTACGACTACCTCGCCCGCCCGGCGCGCCTCGTGCCGATGGCCGCCGAGGCCATGCCCGAAGTCACCGACAACGGCCGCACGTACACGTTCCGGCTGCGCCGCGGCATCCACTTCACGCCCGACCCCGCGTTCCGCGGCGCGCCGCGCGAGCTCGTCGCGCAGGACTTCGTCTACGCGTTCATGCGCTTCCTCGATCCGGCCAACCGTGCGCCGTACGCGTTCATGCTGGAGGGGAAGATCCGCGGCCTCGATGCGCTCGCGGCTGCCGCGAGGAAGTCGGGCCGGTTCGACTACGACGCGAAGCTGCCCGATCTCGAGGCCGTCGACCGCTACACGCTGCGCGTGCGGCTCGCGCGCGCGGACTTCAACTTCCCGTACGTGATGGCGCACACGTCGTTCAGCGCGGTCGCGCGCGAGGTCGTCGACGCGTACGGCGCCGACATCGTCGCGCACCCGGTGGGCACCGGCCCGTACGTGCTGGCCGAGTGGACGCGCGCGGCGAAGATCGTGCTCACCGCCAACCCGGGCTACCGCGGCTTCACGTGGGACTTCAGGCCGGATCCCGCCGACGCGTCGGACCGCGCGCTCGCCGCGGCGATGGCCGGCAAGCGGATGCCGCGGATCGGCCGCGTCGAGATCTACCCGCTGGAGGAGCCGCAGACGCGCTGGCTCTCGTTCAACCAGAAGCAGCTCGACATGCTGAACCTGCCGTCGACGTTCCGGCCGCAGGTGTTCGAGGCCGACGGCGCGCTGAAGCGCCAGTGGGTCGACGAGGGCGTGGCCGTCTTCACGGCGGTCGACCCCGAGGTGATCTACGCGTACTTCAACTTCCGCGATCCCGTCGTCGGCGGCTTCTCCCCGGAGAAGGTCGCGCTGCGGCGCGCGATGATCATGGCCTACCGCGTCGACGACGACATCGACGTGATCCGCCGCGGGATGGCCGTGCGCGCGCAGATGCCGGTGCCGCCCGGCGTGGTCGGCCACGACCCGTCGTACCGGACGCTGAACCAGCACGACCCCGACCTCGCCAACCGGCTGCTCGACCGCTTCGGTTACCGCAAGGGGCCGGACGGCTACCGCCGGTTGCCGGACGGCAAGCCGCTCACGATCCGCTACGCGTCGTCGGGCAGCGTCGTCGACCGCGAGCACAACGAGCTGTGGAAGAAGTCGCTGGACGCGATCGGCGTGCGCGTGGAGTTCGACACGGCGCCGTTCGTCGAGAACCTGAAGGCGGCCAAGGCCTGCAAGCTGATGATGTGGGAGTCGTCGTGGGGTGCCGACTATCCCGACGGCGACAACTTCATGCAGCTCCTGTACGGCCCCAACAGCGGGCAGAGCAACAACGGCTGCTACCAGTCGAAGGCGTTCGACGCGTTCTACGACAAGGCGCGCGAGCTGCCCGACTCGCCGGAGCGCAACCGGCTGTTCCTCGAGATGTCGCGGCAGATGGAGGTCGACGGCGCGTGGAGCCTTCACCTGTCGCGCGTGCGCCGCCAGCTGCTGCGGCCGTGGGTGCAGGGCTTCAAGAAGCACCCGATCCTGTCCGCCGAGTGGATCTACATGGACGTGCAGCCGGGAGAGCGGTCGTGACGCGCGTGCGCGTCGGGCACCTCGCCGCGGCCGCGCTCGCCGTGCTGCTGCCCCTCGGCACGGCGCACGCCGCCGCCGACGCGCGCAAGGTCGTCCGCGACGTGTTTCCGGTCGCCGAGACCGGCTTCGACCCGGCGGCGGTGACCGACCTCTACTCGGCGGGCGTCATCCGCGCGATCTTCGACACGCTGCTCACCTACGACTACCTCGCGCGGCCCGCGAAGCTCGTGCCGCGCGCGGCCGAGGCGATGCCGCAGGCGACCGACGACGGCCGCACGTGGACGGTGAAACTGAAGCGCGGCATCCACTTCACGCCGGACCCGGCCTTCGGCGGCACGCCGCGCGAGCTCACGGCCGCCGACGTCGTCTACGCGTTCAAGCGGCTCGCCGACCCGAAGCTGCGCTCGCCGTGGTCGTTCCTGGTCGAGGGCAAGTTCGTCGGGCTGGACGAGGAGGCGGCGGCGGCGAAGAAGTCCGGGAAGTTCGACTACGACCGCAAGGTCGCGGGACTCGAGGCCGTCGACCGCTACACGGTCCGCTTCCGCCTGAAGGACACCGACTACAACCTGCCGTACGTGATGGCGCACGAGGCCACCGGATTCGTCGCGCGCGAGGTGGTCGACAGGCACGGCGAGTCCGACGGCCGCGTGCTCGGGCACCCCGTCGGCACGGGGCCCTTCAGGCTCGGGCAGTGGGTGCGCAGCTCGAAGATCGTGCTCGAGGCCAACCCGGGCTTTCGCGGCTTCACGTGGGACTTCGCCCCCGGCCAGCCGGGCGACGACGCGCTCGTCGCGCGGATGAAGGGCCGGAGGATGCCGCAGGTCGGCCGCGTCGAGATCAGCGTCATGGAGGAGGACCAGGCACGCTGGCTCGCGTTCCAGGGCGGCGAGCTCGACCTCATGAACATGGAAGGCCCGCTCGCGCCGAACGCGATCGGCGCCGACGGCCGGCTCGCGCCCGCGCTGGCCGCGAAGGGCGTGCGGCTCGACCGCTTCGTCGAGCCGGAGATCCGCTACCTGTACTGGAACATGCTCGACCCGGACGTCGGCGGCCTCGCGAAGGAGAAAGTCGCGCTGCGCCGCGCGCTGGCGATGTCCTACGACGCCGCCGAGGAGGTGCGCGTCGTGCTGAACGGGCAGGCGGTCGAGGCGGCGTACCCGATCCCGCCCGGCGTGGTCGGCCACGATCCGGCGTGGAAGAGCGCAATCAGGTACGATCCGGCCGGCGCCAATGCGCTGCTCGACCGCTTCGGCTACAAGCGCGGCGCCGACGGCTGGCGCAGGTTCCCGGACGGGCGGCCGCTGGCGGTCACCTACGCGTCGCGGCCCGACACGCAGCATCGGCAACTCGAGGAACTGGTGAAGAAGGGCTACGACGCGATCGGCGTGCGCATGGTGCCGCAGAAGGACAAGTTCCCGGAGCTCCTGAAGCAGGAGAAGCAGTGCCGCCTGAAGAGCCGCGAGGCGGCGTGGGTCGCCGACTACCCGGACGGCGACAACTTCATGCAGCTCTTCTACGGGCCGAACTCCTACCAGAGCAACAACGCGTGCGCGACGATTCCCGAGTACGACGCGCTGTACAGGCAGACCGTGCGGATGCCGCCGGGGCCGGAGCGAGACCGGCTCTACCGCGACATGACGCGGATCCTCGAGGCGTACGCGCCGCACCGGATGACGGTGTCGCGCTACCGCAACCAGCTGATCCAGCCGCGCGTCGAGGGGTACCGGAAGCACCCGATCCTGCCGTCGCAGTGGGAGTACATCGACGTGGCGGCGGGCCCGCACTGACGGCGCGCGCGTCGGCGAGATTCAGGAGGAGAAGCGGCGGCCCCCGGCGATCCCGGGACGACCGGCGCCAGCGAGGAGTGGCAGCGAACCGCACCGCGGCCGGTCGTCATCGCGACCGGCCGCGGGTCCTGCGGCACGAAGCGCCCGCCGGGCGCGAGTAGGCAGATGCGTCCCGCGGGCGATCCCGCGCGGAGGCGCGAAGGAAGAAGGCGATGTGGGGCTACGTGATCCGCAGGCTCTGGCAGATGGTGCCGACGATCGTCGGCGTCGTGCTGCTGGTGTTCGTCCTGTTCAACCTGTTCGGCGGCGACCCGGCGTACGTGCTCGCCGGCAAGATCTCCAACCCCGAGCAGATCGACAACATCCGGCGGCAGCTGGGCGTCGACCAGCCGTACTACGTGCAGCTCGGCATCTTCTTCAAGCAGATCCTGACCGCGGACTTCGGCGCGTCGTGGAGCACCAACGAGCCGGTGTCGCACATCCTCGCCACGCGCCTCGGGCCGTCGCTGACCGTGCTGGTGCCGCTCTTGGTGCTGGAGACGCTGATCGCGATCGGCCTGGCGCTCGCCGTCGCCTACGTCCGCGGCTCGCTGACCGACCGGATGGTGATGATCACCTGCACGGTCGGCCTGTCGGTCTCGATCCTCGTCTACATCATCGTGTTCCAGTACGTGTTCGCCTACAAGCTCGGCTGGTTCCCGGTGCAGGGCTGGGGCAACGACTTCCGGGAGAACCTCGTCCGCTACTCGTCGCTGCCGATCCTGATCCTGCTCGTCGTCAGCATCGCGCCGAACCTGCGGCTGTACCGGACGTTCGTCCTCGACGAGATCAACCAGGACTACGTGCGCACGGCCCGCGCGAAGGGGCTCGGCGAGAACCGGATCATGTGGGTGCACGTGCTGCGCAACGCGTCGATCCCGATGATCACGCACGTGATGGCGGCGCTGCCGGGCCTCCTGATCGGCGCGTTCCTCGTCGAGCGCTTCTTCTCGATCCCGGGCATCGGGCGCGAGGTCATCCTCGCCGTCGAGCGCTCCGACTTCCCGGTCATCAAGGCGCTGACCGTTTACGTCGCGATCGCCACGATGGTCGCCAACCTCGCGGCGGACCTGATGTACAAGGCGGTCGACCCGCGGGTGCAGCTGAAATGACGACGGCGACGATGCGCGCGGCACCCACCCAGCGTCCGAACCCGCGAGGCCGCGCATGAACGGCGCGACGACGAACCCGGCACCGCTGGCGCGCCGCGAGATCCCGCACGTGGTCTCGCCCGGGCTGTGGACGCTCGCGTGGCGGCGCCTCGTGTCCGACAGCGTCGCGATGGTGTCGCTCGCCATCGTCGCCGCGTTCGTGCTGCTGATGGTGCTGTCGGGGCTGGGCGTGATCGCCTCCGACTGGGCGCGCGAGGTCGGCGTCAACTACGCGCCGCCGACGTTCGTGGGACCGGACGCGGCACCGCCGGCCGAGCCCGCGGCCCCCGGGCGGACGGGCGAGCCCGCGGCGCCGGTGGGCCCGACGCCCGGCAGCGCGTTCGACTCGACGGTCGTCGACCCGATCGGCGACGTGCTGGCGGAGCTGAAGGGCGAGGCTAAGGGCAGGGCGGCCGGGGCGCCGGCGCCGGCCGCGGGTGGCTTCGTCGACCCGCTCGCCGACGTGATGAAGGAGATCGAGGCCACGAAGGCGGCGCCGGCGGAAGGCAAGGCGGTCGACCCGCTGGCCGACGTGATGAAGGACATCCAGTCGGGCAAGGGCGCCGCCGCGGCGCCTGCGGCGGCGGAGCGCCGTGCGACGCTGCCGTTCGGCGCCGACAAGTGGGGCCGCGACGTGATCGCGAAGACGATCAAGGGCTCGGAGACGTCGATCTTCGTGGGGCTCGCGGCCGCGCTGGTCGCGACGTTCATCGGCACCGTGCTGGGCGCGGTCGCCGGCTACTACGGCCGCTGGGTCGACGACACGCTCAACTGGTTCTACAGCGTGTTCAGCTCGATCCCCTACCTGCTGCTGATCCTCGCGGTCGCCGCCGTGCTGCAGCACAAGGGGACGATGACGATCGTGTTCATCCTCGGCCTGACCGGATGGACCGGCGTGTTCCGGCTCATCCGCGCCGAGTACCTGAAGCACAAGGGCCGCGAGTACGTGCAGGCGGCCGACGCGATCGGCGCGTCGAACGCGCGCCGGATGTTCCGCCACATCTTCCCCAACGTCTCGCACGTCGTGCTCGTGCAGATGTCGATCCTCGTCGTCGCCTTCATCAAGTCCGAGGTGATCCTGTCGTTCCTGGGCTTCGGCGTGCCGGTCGACGTCGTTTCGTGGGGCTCGATGCTCAACGAGGCGCAGAACGAGCTGCTGCTCGGCAAGTGGTGGCAGCTGGCCGCCGCCGGCGGGACGATGGCCGTGCTGGTCACCGCGTTCTCCCTCTTCACCGACGCGCTGCGCGACGCGCTCGACCCGAAGCTCAAGGGCAAGACGGGGCACTGATGAAGCCGACCACGAACCTCGCGGACCCGCTGGTCCGCGTCCGCGACCTGTCGGTCTCGTTCCGCCTCGACCGCAAGACGACGTACGAGGCCGTGCGCGGCATCTCGTTCGACATCCCGCAGAACGCGACGGTCGCGCTGGTCGGCGAGTCGGGCTCCGGCAAGTCGGTGACCTCGCTCGCGATCCTCGGCCTCCTGCCGCCGGAGAACTCGATCGTCGACGCGAGGAGCCAGATCCTGTACGGCGGCCGCAACCTCGCGCGGCTCGGGCGCGCCGAGCTGCGCGACCTGCGCGGCGCCGACATCTCGATGATCTTCCAGGAGCCGATGACGTCGCTGAACCCGGTGTTCACCGTCGGCTTCCAGATCGAGGAGGTGCTGCGGCTGCACATGGGCCTCGCCGGCGCCGCGGCGCGCAAGCGCGCGGTCGACCTGCTCGCGGAGGTCGGCATCCCGGAGCCCGCGCGGCGCATCGACATGTTCCCGTCGCAGATGTCCGGCGGGCAGCAGCAGCGGGTGATGATCGCGATGGCGATCGCCTGCGAGCCCAAGCTGCTGATCGCCGACGAGCCGACGACCGCGCTCGACGTGACGATCCAGAAGCAGATCCTCGAGCTCATCGGCCAGCTGCAGAAGCGGCGGCAGATGTCGGTGCTGTTCATCACGCACGACCTCGCGGTCGTCGGCGAGATCGCCGACCACGTCATCGTGATGCGCGACGGCGAGATCCGCGAGCAGGGCCCCGCCCGCGAGGTGTTCGAGCGGCCGCAGGACACGTACACGACGGCGCTGCTGCGCTGCCGGCCGCAGCTCGACCGGCGGCCGGCGCGGCTGCCGGTGATCGACGACTTCATGAGCGGCGCCGGCATCGATCCCGGCACGGTGCTCGAGCGGCCGCGCGGCGTCGCGCCGGACGACCCGGTCGTGCTGTCCGTGCGCAACCTGTCGAAGAGCTTCTTCTCGCGCGAGGGCCTCTTCGGCCGCCGCGAGTTCCGCGCGGTGCACGACGTGTCGTTCGACCTGCCCAGGGGCAAGACGCTGGGCCTCGTCGGCGAGTCCGGCTCGGGCAAGACGACGGTGGGCCTGACGCTGATGCGGCTGCACGAGGCGACCGCCGGGACCGCGCACTTCGACGGCCGCGACATCCTCGCGATGTCCGCGCGCGAGTTCATGCCATACAAGCGGCGCATCCAGATCATCTTCCAGAACCCGTACGCGTCGCTCAATCCGCGCTTCATCGTCGGCCAGATCCTGACCGAGCCGATGGAGATCCACGGCATCGGCGGCTCCGCGCAGGAGCGCACCGAGCTCGCCTTCGAGCTGCTGCACAAGGTGGGCCTGCCCGAGGTCTCGTTCTACAAGTACCCGCACGAGTTCTCGGGCGGCCAGCGGCAGCGGATCGCGATCGCGCGCTGCCTGACGCTCAAGCCCGACATCCTGATCTGCGACGAGTCGGTGTCGGCGCTCGACGTGTCGGTGCAGGCGCAGGTGCTGAACCTGCTGCAGGACCTGCAGGCCGAGTACGGGCTGTCCTACATCTTCATCTCGCACGACCTCGCCGTGGTCAAGTACATCTCCGACCAGGTGATGGTGATGAGCGAGGGCGAGGTCGTCGAGATCGCGAACTCCGACGACATCTACCGCAACCCGCGCGAGCCGTACACGCAGCGGCTGCTGGCGTCGATTCCCAAGGGCTGGCCCGGCGAGCACGCGCGGGCGGTGGGCTAGGGCGCCGCCCCTCACCCCAGCCCTCTCCCCGGTCCGGGGAGAGGGAGCGCATCGGCGCGATGCGTGGCGTGGAGTTCGCTCTCCCCGCTTGCGGGGAAATCGAGCCCGGGGAAATCGAGCCAGGCCCGGTTGCACGCACCCCGGTTCCCTCCCCGTTCCGGGGAGTGCGGGGAAATCGAGCCAGGCTCGGTTGCACGAGCCAGGCCCGGTTGCACGCACCCCGGTTCGCTCCCCGTTCCGGGGAGTGGGAGCGCATCGGCGCGATGCGTGGCGTGGAGCTCCCTCTCCCCGCTTGCGGGGAGAGGGTCGGGGTGAGGGGCGCCGCGCCTACAGCGTGAACGTCATCTCCGACACCAGCGCGCCCGGCAGCCGCACGCTCGCGAGCTGGCGCGAACGGTAGGTGCCGGCGTCGAGGATGAACTCGGTCTCGGCGGTCAGCGCCTCGAGGTTCGTGCCGAGCATCCGGTACAGCGTGTCGTCGAAGCGCAGCACGTCGACGGGCGCGACGACTTCCCCGCCCTCGACCCAGAACGTGGCGAAGCGCGTCATGCCGGTGATGCGCGCGGCCGGGCGGTCCGAGTAGTTGAGGTAGTGCAGGTTGCCGATGGCGAGGCCGGTGCCGAGCGCCGCCAGCGCGTCGGCCGCCGGCAGGTCGCCGCCGGCCATCGCCAGCGACTCCGGCATCTCGGCGGCGTTGGCGCCGTTCTCGGGCAGCGCGAACTCGCGCGCGGTGCGCGGGCTGACCAGCGAGCCGACGAGCGCGCCGCGCTCGATCAGCGGCACCCGCGCCGGGCGCGCGAAGCCCTCCGCCTGGAACGCGGGCGCCACGCCTTCGGCGGTGTCCTCGGCGAGCGACACGCGCGGGTCGAGCGCCTGCCCGTCCTGCATCTTCATGAGCGGCGACTGCCGCGTCGCGAGCGCGCGGCCCGAGAAGGCGCCCCAGCAGAGCAGCGCCGCGATCTCCTCCATCGCCGACGGCGCGAGGTACGCGCGGTAACTGCCCGGCGCGAGCGCGCGCGCCGGCCGGCCGATCAGCGCCAGCCGCTCGCGCGCGTCGGCCATCTTCCGCTCGAACGCCACCGAGTCCCACGCGAAGCCGGCGAAGCCGGACTTCACGGCCTTGTCCGCGCGGTGGTACAGGCTCCACTGCAGGTTGAACGCCGTCGTCGCGTGCCAGTTGCGCTGGCCCTCCGAGTCGGCGAAGCCGCGCCACACCGGGCCGGCGGCGTAGATGCCGACGAGGTCGTGGCCGGCCGCGGCCGCGTGGATCTCGGCGACTACCGCGTCGGCCGGCGGCAGCGGCGCAGCGCGCTCCG
>JBGAMF010000003.1:0-84078 GCA_044223185.1 Casimicrobiaceae bacterium
GTGCCGGCGGCGCTCCCTCGCCCCGCGCAGCGGGGAGAGGGTTGGGGTGAGGGGCGTCCGGCTGGACATGACGCGCTCCGCCCGCGCAGGCTGCGCGCACTCCGCACGCCCAAGCGAGACGCGCTCCCTCTCCCCGCGCAGCGGGGAGAGGGTTGGGGTGAGGGGCGCCCGCCGATCACGCAACCACTACTTCGGGAACACCATCCGGTCGGCCTTGGGCGGCAGCAGCGTGCTGTTGAACACCGCCTCCGCCTTCACCGGGTTCTTGAGCTCGAACGCCGACGACACCTGCGTGACCATGTCGTTCAACCGCACCGCCGTCACGTCGCCCACGCCCGCGGCCTTCGCTTCCGGCGTGGCGATGACGCTTTCGATGGCAAGGCGCATCCGCCGCTTCTCGAGCGCCTCGTCGACCAGCGCGTCGCGCTCCTTCACGTACCGGATCGAGCCGTCGGGATCGGCCAGCACGTCCTTCATCCCCCTGGTGAAGGCGCGCAGGAACGCCTTCACGGCCTCCGGCTTCTCCTTCAGGAACTGCTCGGACACGATGATCGCGTTGCCGTACAGGTTGACGCCGTACTTCGGGTACATCAGCACGTCGACGTCCTCGTCCTTGACGCCGCGCGCGTTGAGGTTGAGGAGGCTCGTGAAGTAGAAGCCGGTGATCGCGTCGACGTCGCCGCGGACGAGCATCGTCTCGCGCAGCGGCGGGTCCATCGCCGTCCACGCGATCTTCGCCGCGTCGAGCCTGTTCGCCTTGACGAAGATCGGGAACGCGCGGCGGCCGGCGTCGAACACCGGCGCGCCCATCTTCTTCCCCTGCAGGTCGGCCGGCGCCCTGATGCCGGTCTTCTTCAACGAAAACACGGCGGCGGGCGTGGAGTCGTACACCATCATCACCGCGACCGGCTTGTTCGGCGCCGTCGGGTTGTTGCCGACGAACTCGATCAGCGCGGCCAGGTCCGCGAAGCCCATCTGGTACGTGCCCGACGCGACGCGGTTGACCGCGTTGCCCGAGCCGTTGCCGGCGTCGATGGTGACGTCGAGCTTCTCGGCCGCGAAGTAGCCCTTCGCCTTCGGCAGCAGGAACAGCGCGGACGGCCCCTCGAAGCGCCAGTCGAGCTGGAACGCGACCTTGGTGTCCTGTGCGGTGGCCGGTGCGATGGCCGCGAAGCACGCGGAGGCGAGCGCGGCACCAAAGGCGCGACGAACGGGGTCAGGCAGACGCATGGAAGTTCTCCGAGGGATGCACGAAAGAGAAGCACGTCCGGCCGCTGTTCGCATCCGCTGCACCGATGCGGCGCAGCGGGCGGTGCGAGGGGTCGGCTCGGTCCGGGATGGCACGCAATCTTAGCGAATTCCGTGCCGTCCGTCGGCGCAACGGAAATTGGGGTCAGAGCTGCAATGCTCGCGCCGCGGGCGCTGGTTCCCCGCGCGGGCGCAGCCGGGCGCGAGGGAAATTGGGGTCAGAGCTGCAATGCTTGCGCCGCGGGCGCTGGTTCCCCGCGCGGGCGCAGCCGGGCGCAAGCATTACAGCTCTGACCCCAATTTCAGAGCAGCGACGTCTGCCGCTGCGTCTGCGAGTCCACGACGGTCAGCGCGGTCATGTTGACGATCCGGCGGACCGTGGCCGACGGGGTCAGGATGTGGACCGGCTTGGCCACGCCGAGCAGGATGGGCCCGAGCGTCACGCCCGAGCCCGCCGCGGCCTTGAGCAGGTTGAACGCGATGTTGGCAGCGTCGAGCGTGGGCATGATCAGCAGGTTCGCCTCGCCCTTCAGCCGCGAGTTGGGGAACGCCCCCAGGCGCACTTCCTCCGACAGCGCCGCGTCGCCGTGCATCTCGCCCTCGACCTCGAGGTCGGGGTCCATCGCGTTGAGCAGCGCCAGCGCCGCCTGCATCTTCCGCGCCGACGGGTGCGTCGACGAGCCGAACGACGAGTGCGACAGCAGCGCGACCTTCGGCGTCAGACCGAAGCGGCGCATCTCGTCGGCGGCCAGCAGCGTGATCTCCGCCAGCTCCTCCGGACTCGGGTCGACGTTGACGTACGTGTCGGCGATGAACACCGTGCGGTTGGGCATCATCAGCGCGTTCATCGCCGCGTAGTTGCGGATGCCGCGGCGCAGCCCGATCACCTGGTCCACGTACTGCCGGTGCAGCTCGTGCGTGCCGAACGTCCCGCACAGCATGCCGTCGGCGTAGCCCAGGTGGATCGCCATCGCGCCGATCAGCGTCAGCCGCCGCCGCATCTCGATCTGCGCGTACGCCTGCGACACGCCGCGGCGCTGGGTCAGCCGGTAATACTCGCCCCAGAACTCGCGGTAGCGCTCGTCCCACTCCGGGTTGACAATCTGGAAGTCCTTCCCCGGCGCGATGCGCAGACCGAAGCGCTCGATCCGCCGCTCGATCACCGCCGGCCGCCCGACCAGGATCGGCCTGGCGAGCCCTTCGTCGACGACGACCTGCACGGCGCGCAGCACGCGCTCGTCCTCGCCCTCGGCGTAGATGATGCGCTTGGGCGCCACCTTCGCCGCCGCGAAGATGGGCTTCATCAGCAGGCCGGAGTGGTAGACGAACTGCGTCAGCTTCTCGCGGTACGCGTCGAGGTCGGTCAGCGGCCGCGTCGCCACGCCGGTGTCCATCGCGGCCTTCGCCACGGCCGGCGCGATCATCACGATGAGCCGCGGGTCGAACGGCTTCGGGATCAGGTACTCCGGGCCGAAGCGCAGGTTCTCGACGTTGTACGCGTGCGCGACGATGTCCGACTGCTCGGCCATCGCGAGGTCGGCGATCGCGCGCACCGCGGCGAGCTTCATCGCCTCGTTGATCTGCGTGGCGCCCACGTCGAGCGCGCCGCGGAAGATGAACGGGAAGCACAGCACGTTGTTGGTCTGGTTCGGAAAGTCCGAGCGGCCGGTCGCAATCACCGCGTCGGGCCGCGCGGCCTTGGCCACGTCCGGCATGATCTCGGGATCCGGGTTGGCGAGCGCCAGGATGAGCGGCGACGCGGCCATCGACGGCAGCCACTCGGCCTTCAGCACGCCGCCCGCGGACAGCCCGAGGAAGATGTCCGCCCCGGGCAGGATCTCCCGCAGCGTGCGCGCGTCGGTCGGCTGCGCGTACTTGGCCTTCTGCTCGTCCATGAGCTTCGTGCGGCCTTCGTACACGACACCCTCGATGTCGGCGACCCAGATGTTCTCGCGCCTGACGCCGAGGCTCACGAGGAGGTCGAGGCACGCGAGCGCCGCCGCGCCCGCGCCCGAGCACACGAGCTTGACGCGGTCCATCTCCTTGCCGACGACGCGCAGCCCGTTGACGATCGCCGCGCCGACGATGATCGCCGTGCCGTGCTGGTCGTCGTGAAACACGGGAATCTTCATCCGCTCGCGACACTTGCGCTCGATGTAGAAGCACTCGGGCGCCTTGATGTCCTCGAGGTTGATGCCGCCGAACGTCGGCTCCAGCGCGACGATCATGTCGACCAGCTTGTCCGGGTCGCGCTCGTTCAACTCGATGTCGAAGCAGTCGAGGCCGGCGAACTTCTTGAACAGCACCGCCTTGCCTTCCATCACCGGCTTGGCGGCGAGCGGCCCGATCGCCCCCAGACCGAGCACCGCCGTGCCGTTGGTGACGACCGCGACCAGGTTGCCGCGCGCGGTCAGGTTCGACGCCTCCCGCGGATCGCGCACGATCTCGTCGCAGACGGCGGCCACCCCGGGTGTATAGGCCAGCGCCAGGTCGCGCTGGTTGGTGAGCTGCTTGGTGGCGGTCAGCGCGATCTTGCCGGGCGTCGGCAGCCGGTGGTACTCGAGCGAGGCCTCGCGTATTTCCTTGTCCGGCATGGTCTTTTTTCCGTGCGCGCGGGTGGGAAGAACCCATGATAATCCAATGGGCGACACCCCCCGGCAGGCCCGCCGGGAGTCTGCGCTGCGTCAACAATGGGGTGTAACCCCCACGGTTATAATCCGGGCTCCTCATAGGCGTCCCGCGCGGGGCGACACGCGTGCCCGCGCCCCCACCGGGCATGGTCTCGTCACCGCTCTTCTGGCTGTTCGCGTTCGCCCTGCTCGCAGGCACGCTCGCGTTCCTGATCCCCCCGCTGCTGCGTCGCGCGACCGCGGCGGACGCCCCGGGCGACGCCTCGGCCGCCACCGCGGTGTTCCGCGACCACAAGCGGCAGATCGAGGCGGACTTTGCAGCCAACGCGATCACCGCGGCCGAGCGCGACGCGGCGCTGGCCGACCTCGCGACGCGCTTCGGCGCGGAACTGCAGCAGGAGGCGCAGGTGGCACGGCCGGCCAACGAGCACCCGCGCTGGATCGCCGCGATCGTCATCGTCGCGCTGGTGCCGGTCGTGGCCGGCGCGCTGTACTTCTCGCTCGGCAACCCGACCGCCATGACGTCCGCCGCGCCCGCCGCGGCCGGCGGTCACGCCAACCTGAAGGATCCGGCCAAGGATCCGCAGATGGCGTCGATCGTCGACGGCCTCGCCCGCCGGCTGCAGGCCAATCCGGACGACGGCGAAGGCTGGGCGATGCTCGGCCGGTCGTACCGCGTGCTCGGGCGCATGGAGGCGGCTGCGATGGCGTACGGCGAGGCCGCCAAGCGCCTGCCGCCCAACGCGATCGTCTACACCGAGTGGGCCGAGGCGGTCGCGCAGTCGCAGGGACAGACGCTGGGCGGCCTGCCGACCGAGCTGCTCGACAAGGCGCTGGCCGTCGATCCCGGGTACCAGAAGGCGCTCGCACTGGCCGGCTCGGCCGCGCTCGAGCGCAACGACCGCGCCACCGCCGCCAGGCTGTGGACGAAGCTGCGCGCCAGCCTGCCGCCGGACAGCCCGAACATCGCCGAGGTCGACGCCGCGCTGAAGGAAATCGGCGTGACGCCGCCGCCCTCGAGTGCCGCCGCCAAGGCGCCCGCCTCGCCGGCCGCCGTCGTCGCGGCGCCGGCACCGAAGGCGGCTCCGACCGGCGCCGCACCCGCGGCCGCCACCATCGAGGGCCGCGTCGAGATCGATCCCAAGCTGGCCGGCAAGATCGCGCCCACCGACACCATCTTCGTCCTCGCGCGCGATCCGGACGGCTCGCGGATGCCGCTCGCGGCGCTGAAGCTGTCGGGCACGGACCTGCCGAAGTCGTTCACGATGAGCGACGCGATGGCGATGTCCGACGCGACGACGCTCTCCCGCGCCAAGCGCATCGTGGTCGAGGCGCGCGTTTCGAAGTCCGGCAACGCGATGCTGCAACCCGGCGACCTCACCGGCACGAGCGCCCCCGTGGCGCCCGGGACGCGCGACATCCGCGTGACCATCGATCGCGTCGCTCCCTGAGGGTCCGCGATCATTTCGTCGTATAATCAACAATTTACGACAAACATCCTGCACCGAGCCCCGGCGCCACCCCTGCCCACGTCCCGTGACCGTCCCCGCCCTCCTCGAAGCGCAGGACCTGGCCGCCCGCCGCGGCGACTCGATCCTGTTCTCGGGACTGAGCTTCCGCGTTGCCGCGGGCAAGGCGCTGGTGATCACCGGGCCCAACGGCACCGGCAAGACGACGCTGCTGCGCATCGTAGCCGGCCTGACGCTGCCCGCGGACGGCACGATCCGCTGGCGCGGCGAAGCCGTTGCGCCGCACGGCTCGGGGCTGCGCGAGGAAACGCTCTACTCCGGGCACTTCGCGGCGCTGAAGGACGAATTGACGGCCGAGGAGAACCTGCGCTCGCTGGTGTCGCTGGCGGGCGCGAATCCGTCGGCCGCCGAAGTGCGCTCGGCGCTCGCCGCCGCGGCGCTCGCCGAGAAGCGCCTGCTTCCGGCGCGCGTGCTGTCGCAGGGACAGCGGCGGCGCATCGGCCTCGCGCGGCTGACGATGCTCACGCGGCCCCTGTGGCTGCTCGACGAGCCGGCCACCGCGCTGGACACGACGGGCCTGGGGCTGCTCGCCGAGCTGATCGCGCGCCAGCTCGACGCGGGCGGCGCGGTGATCGCCGCGACGCACCAGCCGCTCGACCTGCCGCAGGACGCCGTCGACCGGCTCGTCATGGGATGAGCGCGACCACGGCCCCCGCTACGGAATCGCCGTACGGCGCCTTCGGCGCGCTGCGCTGGGCCGTCGCGCGCGACCTGCAGCTCGCGCTGCGCTCGCGTGCGGAACTCGGCGTCCAGTTGCTGTTCTACGTCATCGTCGTCACGCTGTTCCCGCTGGCGTCGTCGCCGGAGAAGACCCTGCTCGCGACGATGGGCCCGGGCGTGCTGTGGGTCGCGGCGCTGCTGGCGTCGCTTCTGTCCTTGCCGCGCCTCTTCGCCAGCGACTTCGCCGACGGCACGCTGGAGCAGATCGCCCTGTCGCCGTATCCGATGCCCGCCCTCGTCTTCGGCAAGATCCTCGCGCACTGGCTGACGACCGGCCTGCCGATCGTCGTGCTGGCACCGCTGCTCGGGCTGCAGTACGGCCTCGACGGACCGGCGCTCACGGTCGTCACGCTGTCGCTGCTGGTCGGCACGCCGATCCTGTCGCTGCTGGGCGCGATCGGCGCGTCGCTGACGCTCGGCGTGCGCGGCGGCGGCAGCCTGCTCGCGCTGCTGATCCTCCCGCTGTACGTGCCGGTGCTGATCTTCGGCGCCGGCGCCGCCGACGCCGTGCGCGCGGGGCTGTCCGCGTCGGCCAACCTGTCGCTGCTGGGCGCGGGGCTGCTGCTCGCGCTCGTCGGCGCCCCGTTCGCCACCGCGGCGGGCATCCGGATCGCGCTCGATTGACCGTCATCTCCTGATGAGCCTCTACCGCTACTCGTCGCCGGCCGCGTTCTACCCGCTCGCGGGCGCCATGGCCCCGTGGTTCGCCGCCGCCGCGCTGCTGTGCACGGTCGCCGGCCTGTGGATCGGCTTCGGCATCGCGCCGACCGACTTCCAGCAGGGCGAGGCGTACCGGATCATCTTCATCCACGTGCCCTCCGCGTGGATGTCGATGTTCGTGTATCTCGTGATGGGCTTCTGGAGCGTGCTGGCGCTGTCGTTCAACACGCGGCTCTCCGCGATGATGGCGCAGGCGCTCGCGCCCACCGGCGCGATCATGACGTTCGTCGCGCTGTGGACCGGCGCGCTGTGGGGCCGGCCGACGTGGGGGACGTACTGGGCGTGGGACGCGCGGATGACCTCCGAGCTCATCCTGCTGTTCCTGTACTTCGGCGTGATGGCGCTGCGCAGCGCGATCGACGATCCGCGCCGCGCCGACCGCGCGTGCGCCGTGCTGACGATCGTCGGCACCGTCAACATCCCGATCATCTACTTCTCGGTGCAGTGGTGGAACACGCTGCACCAGGGCGCGTCCGTCAGCCTCACCGCGGCGCCGAAGATGGCGTCGATCATGCTGCTCGGCATGCTGGTGATGTCGTTCGCCGCGTGGTTCTACGCGATCGCCGTCGTGCTGTGGCGCGTGCAGGCGGTGATCCTCGAGCGCGAGCGCGGGGCGGCGTGGGTCGCGGAACTGCCGAAGCTCAAGGGGGCGAACACATGAGCGCCTGCCGGCGCCCCTCACCCCGGCCCTCTCCCCGCACGCGGGGAGAGGGAGCGCATCGGCGAGGCGCCGCCGCAACTGCGCGCAGACGCAGCGACGAGTCACTCCCTCTCCCCGCTTGCGGGGAGAGGGCTGGGGTGAGGGGCGACCAGCCGCCTTGCCACGGACGAGGATTGCAGCATGAGTGAATTTCTCGCGATGGGCGGCTACGCGTTCTACGTCTGGGGATCCTACGGCGTGGCCGCGCTCGCCGTCGTCATCGAAGTCGTCAGCGTGCGCGCGCGCCGCCGGGCTGCCGCCCGGCTCGCCGCCGCCGCCCGTCCGGAGTCGCCGCAATGAAAGCCCGCCACCGCCGCTTCGCATGGATCGCCGCCGGGGTCGCCGTCCTCGGCGTCGCCGTCGCGCTCGTCCTCAACGCGTTCCAGTCGAACCTCGTGTTCTTCTTCACGCCCACGCAGGTCGCGCAGAAGGAGGCGCCGCAGGGCCGGCCGTTCCGCATCGGCGGCCTGGTCGAGAGCGGCAGCGTCAGGCGCATCCCCAACTCGGTCGACGTGACGTTCGTCGTGACCGACACGGCGCAGCGCGTGCCGGTGACCTACAGCGGCCTCCTGCCCGACCTCTTCAAGGAAGGCAAGGGCGTGGTCGCGCAGGGCTCGCTCGCGCCCGACGGCACGTTCCGCGCGACCGAGGTGCTCGCCAAGCACGACGAGAACTACATGCCGCCCGAGGCCGCGGCCGCGGTCGACCAGGCGCACAAGGGCAAGGGCATGTCGGTGTCGACCCTCAAGGAAACGAAATGATCCCCGAGCTCGGGCACTTCGCGCTGATCCTCGCCCTGCTCGTCGCCGTCGCGCAGGGCACGTTGCCGCTCTACGGGGCGCAGCGCCGCGACGCCGCGCTGATGGCGATCGCCAAGCCGGCGGCGCTCGCGCAGTTCGCCCTCGTCGGCTTCGCGTTCGGCTGCCTCGGCTGGAGCTTCGCCACCAGCGACTTCTCGGTCGAGCTGGTCGCGCAGCACTCGAACACGCAGCTGCCGCTGCAGTACCGGATCGCCGCGACGTGGGGCTCGCACGAGGGCTCGCTGCTGCTGTGGGTGCTGATGCTCACCGGCTGGGCGAGCGTCGTCGCGCTGCGCTCGCGCAACCTGCCCGCCGCGCTGCAGGCGCGCGTGCTCGCCGTGATGGGGCTGATCGGCATCGGCTTCCTGCTGTTCATGCTGTTCACGTCGAACCCGTTCCTGCGCCTCGTGCCGGCGGCGCCGGAGGGCCGCGACCTGAACCCGCTGCTGCAGGACCCGGGCATGGTCATCCACCCGCCGATGCTCTACATGGGCTACGTCGGGTTCTCGGTGGCGTTCGCGTTCTCCATCGCCGCGCTGATCGGCGGCAAGCTCGACGCGACGTGGGCGCGCTGGTCGCGGCCGTGGACGACCGCCGCGTGGTCGTTCCTGACCATCGGCATCGCGCTCGGCAGCTGGTGGGCCTACTACGAGCTCGGCTGGGGCGGCTGGTGGTTCTGGGACCCGGTCGAGAACGCGTCGTTCATGCCGTGGCTCGTCGGCACCGCGCTGCTGCACTCGCTCGCCGTGACCGAGAAGCGCGGCACGTTCAAGAGCTGGACGGTGCTGCTCGCGATCGTCGCGTTCTCGCTGTCGCTGCTCGGCACGTTCCTCGTGCGTTCCGGCGTCCTCACGTCGGTGCACGCGTTCGCCACCGACCCGGCGCGCGGCGTGTTCATCCTGGCGTTCCTCGTCATCGTGATCGGCGCGTCGCTGACGCTGTACGCGGCGCGGGCGGGTACCGTCGGCGGCGGCGCGGGCTTCGCAGCGCTGTCGCGCGAGTCGCTGCTCCTCGCCAACAACGTGCTGCTGATCGTCGCCACGGCGAGCGTGCTGCTCGGCACGCTGTATCCCCTCTTCCTCGACGCGCTGAACCTCGGCAAGATCTCGGTCGGGCCGCCGTACTTCGACTCGGTGTTCTTCCCGCTGATGGCGCCGCTCACGTTCCTGATCGGCATCGGCCCGATCGCCGCCTGGCGGCGCGCCGAGCTGCCGGACCTGTGGACGCGCCTCAAGTGGGCGCTGGGCGTGGCGGTCGTCTCCGCCGTGCTGATCCCCTTCGCGATGGGCCGCTGGTCGCCGCTGACCGCGGTCGGGCTCTTCCTCGCGCTGTGGATCGTCGCCGCGACCGCGACGCTGGTGATCCAGCGGCTCGCCAGCGCGCCGCAGCAGGGCCTCGGCGCGAAGCTCGCCGCCAACTCGGCCGCGTGGTACGGCATGCTGCTCGCCCACCTGGGCGTGGCCGCGTTCATCGTCGGCGTCACGATGGTGAACAGCTACGGCATCGAGAAGAACGTCACGATGGACGTCGGGCAGACGGAGAGCGTGGCCGGCTACGACTTCACGTTCCGCGGCGTGGTGCCGGTGAACGGGCCGAACTACACGGCGATGTCCGGCGTCGTGGAGATGCGCCGCAACGGCGAGCTCCTGAAGACGCTGCGCCCCGAGAAGCGCATCTACAACGCGACCGGCATGCCGATGACCGAGGCCGCGATCGACACGGGATTCCTCGGCGACCGCTACGTGTCGCTCGGCGAGCCGGTGACCGACAAGGGCGTGTCGGGCGCGTGGGCGCTGCGGCTGTACGTGAAGCCGTTCGTCGACTGGATCTGGGGCGGCTGCTTCCTGATGGCGCTGGGCGGTTTCATCGCGATGACCGACCGCCGCTACCGGATCGCCGTCAAGGACAAGCTGGCCGCGCTGGCCGGCACGGCGCGGGCGTGATGCCATGCGCGTAGCCCCTCACCCCAACCCTCTCCCCGCATCGCGGGGAGAGGGAGCGCATGTGCGTGACCTCGCCGCGAATCGGGGCGGACGCGGCGGCAACACCCTCCCTCTCCCCGCTTGCGGGGAGAGGGTCGGGGTGAGGGGCGAACGGCGCGCCACTGACACGGACCCGAAACCATGAAATCGCTGCGCCTGCTCATCCCGCTCGCCGTCTTCGTCATCCTCGTCGTGTTCCTGTGGGTCGGCCTGTCGCTCAACCCGCGCGAGGTGCCGTCGCCGCTGATCGGCCAGCCCGCGCCGACGTTCACGCTGCCGCAGCTGCACGAGCCCGGCGCGAAACTCTCCACCGCCGACATGAAGGGGCAGGTCTGGCTGCTCAACGTGTGGGCGTCGTGGTGCGTGTCGTGCCGCGTCGAGCACCCGCTGCTGGTCGAGCTCGCCCGTGCGAACGTGGTGCCGCTGATCGGCCTCAACTACAAGGACCGCAACGAGCTGGGGAAGGCGTGGCTCGCGCAGAACGGCGACCCGTACAAGCTCTCGATCGTCGACGCCGACGGGCGCGTGGGCATCGACTGGGGCGTCTACGGCGTGCCCGAGACCTTCGTCGTCGACAAGAGCGGCGTGATCCGCCACAAGCACATCGGGCCGCTGACCGCCGAAGCGGTCGAGAAGAAGATCCTCCCCCTCGTTCGCGAGCTGCAGAAATCGTGATGCGCACCTTGCCCGCACTGCTGGTCGCCGCTTCGCTGGCGCTGACCGCCCCGGCCTTCGCGCAGAAGGACCCGGCACTCGACGCGCGCCTCAAGAAGCTCGAGGAGGAGCTGCGCTGCCTCGTCTGCCAGAACCAGTCGCTGGCCGACTCGAACGCGCCGCTCGCCGAGGACCTGCGGCGCGAAGTGCACGCGCTGGCGGCGCAGGGCAAGGACGACGAGCAGATCAAGCAGTTCCTCGTGCAGCGCTACGGCGACTTCGTCCTCTACCGGCCGCCGGTCAAGGCCACGACGTGGCTGCTCTGGGCCGGCCCCTTCCTGCTGCTGCTGGGCGGCGGCGCCGTCTGGCTCGTCGTGCTCCGCCGGCGCGGCCGCAACGTCGGTGCCGACGACGACGCCGTGCCGGTCGATCCCGACGCGGCCGCCGCCGGCGTCGAGAAGGCGCGCGCGCTGCTCGATTCGCCCGACCGCTGACCGGCGGCGCCGCACCGCCGGCGGCCGAGTCCGGCGACCGCCGCGCGCCGAGGCGGCATAATGCGCGCCTGTCCGTCCCGTGGCGCCGCGCGCGCCGACCCGCATGCCGCCTGACCCCGCCGAGCGTGATCGCTGGCCCCGCATAGCCGTCGTCGGCGCGGGCGCCGTCGGCTGTTACTACGGCGCCATGCTGGCCCGCGCCGGCGCGCCGGTCACGCTCGTCGGCCGCGCCCGGCACGTCGACGCGATCCGCCGCGACGGCCTCGTGCTGGAGATGCACGGCACGCGCGAGCACGTGCGCGCGGAAGCGTCCACCGATCCCGCCGCCGTGGCCGGCGCGCGCCTCGTCCTCGTGTGCGTCAAGTCCGGCGACACCGAGGCCGCCGCAAGGGCGCTGGCACCGCACGTCACGCCGGAGACCATCGTCGTCAGCCTGCAGAACGGCGTGGACAATCCCGCACGCATGCGCCCGCTGGTCGCGGCCGAGGTGCTCGGCTGCGTCGTCTACGTCGGCAGCGAGATGGCCGGGCCCGGCCACGTCCGCCACATGGGCCGCGGCGAGCTCGTGATCGGCGGCCGCGCCGGCGCCGAAGCGGCCGCGCGCGCGGCCGCCGCGACGTTCGAGCGCGCCGGCGTCGCGTGCACGGTGTCGGACAACATCGACGGCGCGCTGTGGACCAAGCTCATCGTCAACTGCGCGTACAACGCGCTGTCGGCGCTCACCCGCCTGCCGTACGGCACGATGGTCGCCAGCCCGTGGTCGCAGCAGGTGATGCCGCAGGTGGTGGACGAGGCGGTCGCGGTCGCGCAAGCGGACGGCGTGCGCGTCGACACCGACGGGCTCCTCGACCGCGTGCTGGCGATCGCGCGGACGATGCCCGGCCAGATCTCGTCCACGGCACAGGACATCAACGCCGGCAAGGCGTCGGAGATCGACGCGCTGAACGGCTACGTCGCGCGCCGCGGCGAGGCGCTGCGCGTGCCCGTGCCGGTCAACCGGACGCTGCACGCGCTGGTGAAGCTCCTGGAGATCGCCGCCGGAGGAAGGTCCGCATGACGATCTACGCGCTCAAGCCCCGGTTCCAGTCGCTGCTGCGGCCGCTCGCCGGCGCGCTCGCACGTGCCGGCGTCACCGCGAACCAGGTGACGGTCGCCGCGGCGGTCGTCTCGGTGGCGCTGGGCGCCTTCGTCGCGCTGCGCGCGCCCGAGCGCTGGCCGTTCCTGCTGATCCCCGCGTGGATGTTCGTGCGCATGGCGTTCAACGCGATCGACGGGATGCTCGCGCGCGAGTTCGGCCAGAAGAGCCGGCTGGGCGCGTACCTCAACGAGCTGACCGACGTCGTCTCCGACGCCGCGCTCTACCTGCCGTTCGCATTCGTCGCGCCGTTCTCCCCGTTGTGGACGGGCGCGGTGATCGTGCTCGCGGTCGTGTCCGAGTACGCCGGCGCGCTGGGGCCGCTGGCCGGCGCGTCGCGCCGCTACGACGGGCCGCTGGGCAAGAGCGACCGCGCGTTCGCGTTCGGCGCGCTCGGCCTGTGGATCGGCCTGTCGGCGGACCTGCCCGTCTGGACCGCGTACGCGATGCCGGCGCTTGCCGCGCTGCTGGTCGTCACGATCGTCAACCGCGTGCGCCGCGGCCTGGCGGAAGGGCCGTGAAGACGACCCCCACGCTCGCTGCGCTCGCTGCCCCCAGCGGGGGCAGATCCGTCCCTTGGGGCGGCCCGGCGGGACGGACGTGAACGACGCCGCCGCCCGGACCGTGCTGGCGCGGACCGCCGAGGAGCGGACGTTCCGCACGCACGACGGCGTGGACCTCTTCTACCGGCACTGGCCGGCCACCGCGCCGGGCGCGCGCGGCGCGATCGTGCTGCTGCACCGCGGCCACGAGCACTCCGGCCGCATGGCGCACCTGCCCGACGAGCTGGCGCTGCCCGGCTTCGACTTCTTCGCGTGGGACGCGCGCGGCCACGGCCGTTCGCCGGGCGCGCGCGGCGACTCGCCGTCGATCGCCGACTCGGTGCGCGACGTGCAGACGTTCGTCGACCACGTGTGCGCCGCGCACGGCCACCGCGTCGAGGACGTCGCCGTGGTCGCGCAGAGTGTGGGCGCCGTGCTCGCCGCCGCGTGGGCGCACGACTACGCGCCGCGCATCCGCTGCCTGGTGCTCGCCTCGCCGGCGTTCCGGGTCAAGCTCTACGTGCCGCTCGCGCGGCCGGGACTCGCGCTCCTGCACGGGCTGCGCGGCAACTTCTTCGTGACGAGCTACGTGAAGGCGAAGTTCCTGACCCGCGACCCGGCGCGGATCGCGAGCTACGACGCCGACCCGCTGATCGCGAAGGCGATTTCCGTGCGCGTGCTGCTCGGCCTGTACGCGACGGCCGAGCGCGTCGTCGCCGACGCAGCGGCGATCGTCGTGCCCACGCAGCTCCTCGTCTCCGGCGCCGACTGGGTCGTGCACCACGGACCGCAGCACGCGTTCTTCGACCGGCTCGGCGCGACGGTGAAGGAGCGGCACGTCCTGCACGGCTTCTACCACGACACGCTGGGCGAGCGCGACCGCGCGACCGCGCTCGCCCGTGTCCGCTCGTTCGTGCTGCGCCGGTTCGCCGAGGGCCTCGTGCGCCCCGACCTGACCGTCGCGGACGAAGGCGGCTTCACGCGCGAGGAGGCCGACGCGCTCGCGGCGCCGCTGCCCGCGCTGTCGCCGCGGGGGCTCTGGTGGTCCGCCACCCGCGCGTCGCTGCGCTTCGGCGGCCTCCTGTCGGACGGCGTGAAGCTGGGGCACGCGACCGGGTTCGACTCGGGCGGCACGCTCGACTACGTGTACCGCAACGAGCCGGCGGGCGCGACGCCCGTCGGCCGCGCGATCGACCGCACGTACCTCGGGTCGATCGGCTGGCGCGGCATCCGCGTGCGCAAGCGGCACGTCGAGGAGCTGCTGCGCGAGGCGATCGCCGACCGCCGCCGCGCCGGCGCGCCCGTGCGCATCGTCGACGTCGCGGCCGGCCACGGCCGCTACGTGCTCGACGCCGTCGCCGCGGCAACCGACGCGCCCGATTCGATCCTGCTGCGCGACTACGACGCGCGCAACGTGGCCGCGGGCAACGCGCTGATCCGCGCGCGGGGCCTCGCGTCGGTCGCGACGTTCGCGCAGGGCGACGCGTTCGACCGCGCGAGCCTCGCGGCGCTCTCGCCGCGGCCGACGATCGGCGTCGTGTCGGGGCTCTACGAGCTCTTCCCCGACAACCCGCCTGTGCTGGAGTCGTTGCGGGGACTCGCCGACGCGATTGCACCGGACGGCCTCCTCGTCTACACGTGCCAGCCGTGGCACCCGCAGCTCGAGCTGATCGCCCGCGCGCTGACGAGCCACCGCGGCGGCCGGGCGTGGGTGATGCGCCGGCGCACGCAGGCGGAGATGGACGCGCTGGTCGCCGCCGCCGGCTTCGAGAAGATCGCGCAGCGCATCGACGCGTGGGGCATCTTCACGGTCGCGCTGGCGCGCCGCCTGTGACCGCCGCGCCCCGCCGCCCGTGGCGGCGGGCGTTCGCGTGGCTCGCCTTCCTCGCGCCGTTCTTCTTCGTCACCTACGGTTTCGCGAACTGGACCGCCGCGCAGCGCGCGGTGGTGCCGGCGCTCGCGTTCGGCTGGGAGCGCGCGATTCCGTTCTGGGCGTGGACGATCGTCCCGTACTGGTCGATCGACGCGCTGTACGGGCTGTCGCTCTTCGTCTGCGCGTCGCGCCGCGAGCTCGACGCGCACGCGCAGCGTTTGCTGACCACGCAGCTCTTCGCCGTCGCGTGCTTCGTCGCGGCCCCGCACCGGTTCTCGTTCGAGCGTCCCGCCGCCGACGGCCTGTTCGGCGCGATGTTCGACGCGCTGTTCGCGTTCGACCTCCCGTACAACCAGATCCCGTCGCTGCACATCGCGCTGGCGGTGATCCTGTGGGTGCTCTACGCGCGCAAGGTCCGCGGGTTGGCGCGCATCTTGCTCGATGCGTGGTTCCTGCTGATCGGCGTCTCCGTGCTGACCACGTACCAGCACCACTTCATCGACATTCCCACCGGCTTCGCGCTGGGGTGGCTCGCCGTCTGGCTGTGGCCGTTGCCCGCCGACGGCGTGGCCGCGCCGTGGCACGCGCGGCGGCGGCCGGCTGACCCTGCGCGTCACCGGCTGGCCGCGCTCTACGGCGCCGGCGCCGTCGCCTGCCTTGCAGCCGCCGTGGCTATCGGCGGCTGGGCGCTCTGGCTCGCCTGGCCCGCGGGCTCGCTGGCGCTCGTTTCGCTGTGCTACGCGAGCCTCGGCCCCGCCGGCTTCCAGAAGCGGCACGACGGACGCGTCACCCTCGCCGCCCGGTGGCTGTTCGCGCCGTACCTGGCTGCCGCCTGGCTCAACGCGCGCTGGTGGACGCGCCGCCACCCGGCGCCGGTCGCCGTCGGGGACGGCGTGTGGATCGGCCGCTCGCCGTCCGCACGGGAGGCGCGGGCCGCGCGCTTCGCGGGCGTGGTCGACCTCGCCGCCGAGCTGCCCACGGCGCAGGGCGCGTGGTCGGTCCACGCCGTGCCGGTACTCGACCTCACCGCGCCGCCGCCGCCTGCCTTGGCGCAGGCCGCGGAAGCGATCGAGCGCCTGCGCCAGCGGGGGCCCGTCCTCGTCTGCTGCGCGCTCGGGTTCTCGCGCAGCGCGTGCGCGGCCGCCGCGTGGCTGCTGGCCACCGGGCGCGCCGCCAGCGTCGACGCGGCGCTCGCGCGCGTCCGCGCCGCGCGCACGCAGGCCGTCCTCGACGACCGCCACGCGAGCGCGCTGCACGCCCTCCGGAGTCCCTCGCCCCCATGACGCTCACCGACACCATCGACGAATCGCTCGCGTGGCGGCTGCGGCTCACCGCCGACGCGCTCGCGGCCGCGGCCACCATCGACACGCTGGCCACCGGTCTCACGCTCGCCGGCGTCGCCGGAATCGTCCTCGCGCTCGCGCAGCCGGTGGCCGCGCTTGCGGCCCTCGCGCTGACGGGCGTGGTCGTGCTCGGCCTCGTCGCCAAGTGGATGGCGCTGCGCGTGAGCTTCGACGCCCGCGTGTTCGCGGAGCTGGTCGACGCCGTGCACAAGTCCGGCTTCCGCACCGATCACCTCGACCGCGCGCTGCGCGGCGTGGGCATGCTGCCCGACCGCAAGGAGAGCCGCGACTGGGACACGCGCTGCCGCGGCGCGCTGCGGCTGATGCGCATCCTGGGCTGGCTCACCGTCGCGCAGGGGTTGCTCTTCGTCGCGGCGGCGGGCACCATCGCGCTGCGCTGACTTCCCCGACGAGCCCGACTGTGTTCGACACGCTGGTCGGGCGCGCGTTGTGCGCGCTCACCAAGGCGCTGACCGGCGCCCGCATCCTGTGGCAGGGCTGCGCGCCGGCCGTGGGTCCGCGCGTCTACTATGCGAACCACGGCAGCCACGGCGACTTCGCGCTGCTCTGGGCCTGCCTGCCGCCCGACCTGCGCGCGCGCACGCGCCCCGTTGCCGGTGCGGACTACTGGCGGCAGGGCCGCCTGCGCACGTACGTCGCCGAGCGCGTGATCCGCGCGGTGCTGATCGACCGCAACCCGCAGACGCGCACCGAGGACCCGATCCGCCAGATGGAGGCTGCCGTCGACGCCGGCGATTCGCTGATCGTGTTTCCCGAAGGCACGCGCAACACGACCGACGAGCCGCTGCTGCGGTTCAGGAGCGGCATCTATCACCTCGCGCGGTCGCGCCCGGACCTCGAATTCGTCCCGGTGTGGATCGAGAACGCGCGCCGCGTGATGCCGAAGGGCCGCCTGCTGCCGGTGCCGCTCTTGTGCACGCTGACCGTCGGCGCGCCGCTCGCGTTGCAGTCCGGCGAGGACAAGGCGGCGTTCGTCGCCCGCACGCGGGACGCCCTGCTTGCGCTGATGCCCCCCGCCGCATGACGCCGCAGCAGCAGACCTGGTCGCTGTTCGCCGGCATCGGCGCGATCCTCGTCGTCGCGTCGCTCGTCGGCTGGGCGTTGAAGCTCGCGGTCGCGAAGGGAGCGCCGCACGCGACGATCGACAACCTCAACGCGCGCATCAAGGCGTGGTGGGTGATGGTGGGCGTCATCGGCTTCGCGTTCCTGTTCGGCCGGCCGGGCGTGACGCTGCTGTTCCTGTTCATCTCGTTCGCCGCGCTGCGCGAGTTCATGACGCTCACCTACACGCGCAGCGCCGACTACGCGGCGCTCGCCGCCGCGTTCTTCTTCGTGCTGCCGGCGCAATACGCGCTCGTGTACACGGGCTGGTACGGCCTGTACTCGATCTTCATTCCCGTCTACGCGTTCCTGCTGCTGCCGATCCTCGAGGTCGCCGCCGGCGACACCCGCCGCTTCCTCGAGCGCACGGCGAAGATGCAGTGGGGGCTCATGATCAGCGTGTTCTGCATCTCGCACGTGCCGGCGCTGCTCACGCTCGCGATTCCCGGCTACGAGGGCCGCAACCTGCTGCTGATCGCGTTCCTCGTCGTCGTCGTGCAGTCGAGCGACGTCCTGCAGTACGTGTGGGGCAAGCTCGCCGGCAGGACGAAGCTCGCGCCCGAGGTCTCGCCGTCCAAGACCGTCGAGGGCCTGGTCGGCGGCGTCGCGACGGCCACGGCGCTCGGCACGGCGCTGTGGTGGATCACGCCGTTCAGCCCGTGGCAGGCGGCGCTGATGGCGCTCGCCATCAACGTGATGGGGTTCTTCGGCGGGCTGGTGCTGTCGGCGATCAAGCGCGACCGCGGCGTCAAGGACTGGGGCCACCTGATCGAAGGACACGGCGGGATGCTCGACCGGCTCGACTCGGTCGTCTTCGCCGCGCCCGTCTTCTTCCACCTCACCCGCTACTTCTGGACGTGACCCCGGGGCCGCCCGGCCCTGCGCGCGCCGGCATCGGAGTATCGTGCGCTTCGGCGGCTCGCCGGCGCACCACGTGCCGAGCGGCGGGACGGCACGAGTCTTGCTGTTGAGGGCACCCGTGCTGCCGATCGCGCCCGCGGGTGCGGTGCTGCAGGCCGGGCGGTTGCTGCGCCGCAACAGGACGGTCGTCGCCGGAGCGCCGGGACGACGCATCGCACGACAGGGGGTCACCATGCTTCGCTTCGTCGCACGCATCGCCTTCGGCCTCGCGCTGGCATCGCCCGCGTTCGCCCAGGGCCCCGGCGAGATCAAGGTCCTGATCGCCTTCGACCCGTCGGACTCCGAGGGCCTCGTCGTCAATCCGACCGCCATCGCGACCTCGCTCGGCAGCGTCGCCGGGCGCCCGGTCAAGGTCGTCAAGTCGGACGACCTCGGCAACGCGATGCGGGCCACGCGCACGGGCGAGTTCGACGTCTACATCGCCCCGCCCCACGTGGCCGCGTCGGCGCTCGCCCACGGCTACGACATCGTCGGCACCACCGCCAAGGACGAACCCTACGTGCTGGTCGCGCGGCCCGGCGTGCGCTCGCCGGCGGACCTGAAGGGCGGCAAGATCTACCTGACGCAGCAGGATTCGGTGGGCACCTACATCGCCCGCGGGATGCTGAACGAGTCGGGGCAGTCGCTCAAGGTCTTCCAGGACGTCATGTATCGCAAGACGTCCGGCGCCGGCCTGCTCGCGCTGTCGGCGGGAATCGTCGACGCGACGGTCGCGAAGCGCTCGGACGTCGAGGCGTGGTCGCGCCAGAACCCCGGCAAGGGCGGGCCGCTCCTGACGTCGAAGCCGGTGCCGGGCGGGATGACGGTCGCCGTCAAGCGCACGCTCGCCGATCCGGCGCGCGGCAAGCTCGTCGCGTGGTTCGAGTCGCCCGGCGCGTACGTCGGCGGCATCGGGCGCGTCGCGTACCGCCCCGAGAGCGCGAGCTACGAATACGTGGCCGGGCTCGGCCACTTCACGCCGGGCCAGCTGCCCGGCACGACGCGCGTGTCGGCCGCCGAAGTCGACGAGCTGATCCGCAAGGGCGCGGTCTTCATCGACGTGCGCTCGGAAAAGGAGTTCAAGGAGCGCCGGGTCAAGGGCGCCCAGTGGATTCCCTACGTCGAGAAGAGCCTCAAGGACGTGGCGTTCGACCCCGCCGCCGACGACTTCTCGGGCCTCGCCAGGCTCGATCCCGCCAAGCCGGTCATCTTCGCGTGCAACGGCGCCGAGTGCTGGAAGTCGTACAAGGCTTCGAAGGTCGCCGTCGCGAAGGGATTCAAGACGGTCTACTGGTTCCGCGGCGGCCTGCCCGAGTGGGTCGCGCGCGGCATGCCGGTCGAAGGCGGGGCCTGACGCGTCACGGCGCAAGCGCGCCGCCGCAGTTCCAGCAGAGGTCGAAGTTCGCCGGCGACTCTTCGCCGCACGCGCGGCAGGCGTGCGCCGGCCCCGCCGCCGCCGCGCCCTCGATGTCCCTCAACACGTTGCGCGCGCGCTCGAGGTCGCACTCGCGCTCGAGCCACACCTGCGGCTGCGCGATTTCCGGCGGCACGTCCCCGACGATCGACGACGCGTGCTGGTTGAAGACGTGCGCCCGGATGCCGACCTGGTTCAGCCGGTCGGCCACCAGCCACGCGTCGTAGCGCTGCCGCGCGACGTAGAAGCGGATCATGCCGACGGACGCCACGCCGCGAGCGCCGCGACCAGGCGGCGCAGCAGCTGCCCCAGCGGCGCCGCGCGCCCCGGATCCCAGGGGTACGGCGGCTCCTCGTCCATGTAGCACGCCTGCGCGACCTCGAGCTGCAGCGCGTGCACGCCGGCGGCGGGGCGTCCGTAGTGCCGCGTGATCCAGCCGCCCTTGAAACGCCCGTTCACGACGTGCGTGAAGCCGGCGGCGCCGGCCAGCACCGCGGCTGCGCACGCCTGCACCGCCGCCGCGGCGCTCGCGCCGTCGGCCCTGCCCGTGTTGTGGTGGGGCCGGGGCCCGGCAAAGCACCGCGGCACCACCGAGCGGCTCGAGTGGGCGGGGGGAAGGATCGCGTAGCCGTGCCGCGCGCGCACGCGCGCCACCTCCGCCGCGAGCGCCGCGTGGTACGGCGAGAACCAGCCCGCCACCCGCGCGGCGACGTCGTCCGCCGCGAGCGGCGCCGGAGCCGCGTAGACGGGCGCGCCGGCGAACGTCCGCGTCGGGCAGATTTCCGTGTTGTCGGCGCCCGCGTACAGCGCCGCGCCCGATGGATCCCGATTGAGGTCGACCACGTAGCGCGAGTGCGTCGCGCACATCAGCGTCGCCCCGGCTTCCACGGCGAACGCGTAGAGCTTCTCGACGTGCCAGTCGGTGTCGGGCAGCGCGCGCGCCTCGGGCGACAGCAGCGGCGCCAGCGTCATCGGCACGTGCGTGCCCGCGTGCGGGACGTTCACGACGACGGGGCCGTCGCCCCGCTGCAGCGTCCACAGGCTCATGCTGCGCTCCAGTGCGCGACGCGGCCGCCGCGCACGGCGCCGACGTTGGGGTTGCCACCGATGCGGTAGGCGAGCTCCGCCGGCTCGGCGATCGCCCAGCACGCCAGGTCGGCGCGCAGGCCGGGCGCGAGGACGCCGCGATCGGCGAGCCCCAGGGCGCGCGCCGCGTGGCGGGTCACGCCGGCAAGCGCCTCTTCCGGCGTCAGTCCGAACAGCGTGCAGGCCATGTTGGCCATCAGCAGCAGCGACGTGACGGGCGACGTGCCCGGATTGCAGTCGGTCGCCACGGCAAGCGCTACGCCTTCGCGGCGCAGCGCGTCGATCGGCGGGACGCGCGTCTCGCGCAACGCGTAGAACGCACCCGGCAGCAGCACGGCGACGGTGCCCGCACGGGCCAGCGCCGCCACCCCGTCCGCGTTCGTGTGCTCGAGGTGGTCGGCGGACAGTGCCGACGCCGCGGCGGCGAGCGCCGCGCCTCCGGTGTCGGACAGCTGGTCCGCGTGCAGCTTGACCGGCAATCCGTGGGCGTGCGCTGCGGCGAACACGCGCTGCGTCTGCGCGGGCGTGAAGCCGACGCCTTCGCAGAACGCGTCGACGGCGTCCGCCACGCCCGCCCGCGCCGCCGCGGGAATCGTGTCGCCGCAGACGTAGTCGACGTAGTCGTCGGCGCGGCCGGCGAACTCCGGCGGCACCGCGTGCGCGGCGAGCAGCGTCGTGCGCACCGCCACGTCGAGCTCGGCCGCCAGCTCGCGCGCCACGCGCAGCTGCTTGACCTCGGCCGCCGTCTCCAGACCGTAACCCGACTTGACCTCGATCGTCGTCACGCCCTCGGCGGCGAGCGCCGCCATCCGCGGCAGGCTCTGCGCGGCGAGCTCGCGCTCGTCGGCCGCGCGCGTCGCGCGCACCGTGGCGTTGATGCCGCCGCCCGCGCGCGCGATGTCGGCGTACGACGCGCCGGCGAGGCGCCGCTCGAATTCGCCGGCGCGGTTGCCGGCGTAGACGAGGTGCGTGTGGCAGTCGACGAGTCCCGGCGTCAGCCACGCGCCGCCGCAGCGCACCGTCTGCGCCGCCGGGACGTCGCGCGGGAGGTCGGCGCGGCGGCCGAGCCACGCGATGCGGTCGCCGACGACGCCGACCGCGCCGTCGCGCAGGACGCCGTACGGCGC
Organism: Casimicrobiaceae bacterium; assembly: GCA_044223185.1. Lineage (GTDB taxonomy): Bacteria > Pseudomonadota > Gammaproteobacteria > Burkholderiales > Casimicrobiaceae > VBCG01. The sequence continues at coordinate 22,020 of JBGAMF010000003.1, forward strand.
GCCGCCCGCCTGCATCGTGGCGACGTGCGCGTCGACCAGCAGCAGGTCGAACGCGGTCACCGCGGCGCCTTCACGCTGCGGCCCCCGGCGCGAGCCGCGCGAGCGCCGCGCGGTAGCGCGCGAACACGGCGTCTTCGGCGACGTGGCGCCCGTCGCGCACGACGAAGCGGCCGCGCGCCAGCACGTCGCGGATCGGGTTGCGGCACGGGCCGAAGATCGCCGCATCGAGCACGTCGTCGCGCGCCTGCTCCGCGAGCGCCGGGTCGCGCGCGTCGAGCACCACGAGGTCGGCGCGCCGTCCGACGGCGATCGCGCCGACCGGCTGCGCCAGCGCCTGCGCGCCGCCCCGCGCGGCCGCCGCCCACAGCGACGTGCCGATGGTCGCGCCGGCCGCGGCCGGCAGCACGTTGCGGCGGCGCGCGCGCATCCGCTGCGACCACTCGAGCTGCCGCAACTCGGCGAACGGCGAGATCTGCGTATTGGAGTCGCTGCCGACCGCGAAGCGTCCGCCCGCGTTGAAGTACGCGAGGCCCGGGAACGTGCCGTCGCCCAGGTCCGCCTCGGTCGTCGGCGCCAGCCCCGCGACCGCGCCGCTCGCGGCGAGCGCGGCGATCTCGCGCTCGGTCATGTGCGTGGCGTGCACGAGGCACCAGCGCGCGTCGACCCCGGCCTGCGTGACCAGCCACTCGACCGGGCGCATCCGGCTCCACGCGTAGCAGTCGTCGACTTCGCGCGTCTGCTCGGCCGCGTGGATGTGGACGGGCGCGGCCGGCTCGGCGAGGCGCACGACCTGCCCCAGCTCGTCGGCGGTGACCGCGCGCAGGCTGTGCGGCGCGACGCCGAGCACGTAGCCGCGCGGCGCCGCCGCGTCGCGCAGCCGGTCGTACAGGTGCGCGAACGTGCGGACGCTGTGCGCGAATCGGCGCTGTCCCGCGGTCGTCGGCAGGCCGCCGAAGCCGCCGTGCGCGTAGAAGACGGGAAGCAACGTAAGCGCGATGCCCGCCGTCGCCGCCGCGGCGACGATCCGCCACGCGAGCTCGGCCGGATCGTCGTAAGGCCTGCCGGCCGGATCGTGGTGCACGTAGTGGAACTCGGCCACGCTCGCGTAGCCGGCCTTCGCCATCTCGACATACGCCTGCGCGGCGATCGCCTCGAACGCGTCGGCGTCGACGCGGTCGAGGAACGCGTACATCGCCTGCCGCCACGTCCAGAAGCTGTCGTCGCTGCCGGCTGCCGCACGGCCGGTGCGGCCCGCCAGCGAACGCTGGAACGCGTGCGAGTGCGCGTTGGGCATCGCGGGCACGACCGGGCCGGCGAGCACCTCGCGCGCGTCCGCGCGCGCGTTCGGCGCGACGGCGACGATCGTGCCCGTGGCATCGACGTCGATGGCGACGGCGTCGGCCCAGCCGTCGGGAAGCAGCGCGCTCGGGGCATGGTAGTTCATGGCGCGCCCCCACCGTCGTGGACGACGGCCACCAGCGCGACCGCGCCGTCCCCGGCCGGCGCCACGGAGAGCGCCGGCACGGCCGCGCCGGGCGGCGCGGTGACCAGCAGCGCGTGCCCGCTTGGCACGGCGATCGGTGCGTGCGCGGCGACCCGGCACGCGCACGCGCCGGCGGCCGCATAGCAGATCCGCGTGCGCGCCGGCTCGACAACGCGCGCCGCCTCGCGCACGACGAGGACGTCGCCGCGCGCCTTTCCGCGGCGAACCATCAGGTTGAAGTCCCGGGTGGGCCCGTCGACGAGCGCGCAGTCGGGCGCCGACTCGCCCGGGAACCGGACCGGCTCGTACGCCGTGCGCACGTCCACGGCGCCGCTGCCGCTCGACAGCCGCATGCCGTTGCCCTCGAGCAGCACCAGCGTCCGGTCCACGCCCGGGAACGCCGAGAACGGGCCGTCGCGCTCGATGTCCGCTACGCTGACGCGCCAGACGAACGCGGCGGTTCCTGCGCCCGGCGGCTCGCAGGCGATCTCCAGCGTGCGCCCGCCGCCGTTCTTCCAGGGCACGCGCCGGTAGTCTGCGGGGGTCAGCAATTGGTGCATGTCGGCGCGGTCGGCGGGGCGCACGTGCAACGCCCCCGCGATTGTAAACCGGTGTGCCGTGCCGCGTTGACAGGACCGCGCCGCAGCGCCTAGATTGCCGGGTTGAACGACACTCCGAGGAGATTCCCGCCATGCGCCTGACCCGCTGCGTTTCCGTCTTCGCCGCCGCAATCGCCTGCGCCGCCACCGCGGCCGCCCAGGAAACGAAAGTCGCGATCGGCATCTCCGGCTGGACCGGCTTCGCCCCGCTGACGCTCGCCAAGGAGGCCGGCATCTTCCGGAAGAACGGCCTCGACGTGTCGATCAAGAAGATCCCGCAGAAGGACCGCCACCTCGCGATCGCCTCCGGCGACATCCAGTGCGCCGCGACGACCGTCGAGACGTGGATCGTCTGGAACGCGAACGGCGTGGCGACGACGCAGATCTTCCAGCTGGACAAGAGCTACGGCGCCGACGGCATGGCCGTTCGCAACAACGTGCAGAAGATCGCCGACCTCAAGGGCAAGACCGTCGCCGCCTCGGCGCCCGGGACCGCGCCGTACTTCACGCTCGCGTGGTTCCTCAAGAAGAACGGGCTGTCGGTCAAGGACGTGACGGTCGTCAACCTCGAGCCGGGGCCGGCGGCGCAGGCGTTCGTCGCCGGGCAGAACGACGCCGCGATGACCTACGAGCCCTACCTGTCGACGGTCCGCCAGGCGCCGCAGGCGGGCAGGATCATCGCGACCACGCTCGACTACCCGATGATCATGGACACGTTCGGCTGCACGCCGAAGTTCCTCGCCGACAATCCGAAGGCCGCGAAGGCGCTGGCCGACAGCTACTTCGAGGCGGTCGACATGATCGCCAGGGACCCGAAGAAGAGCTTCGAGATCATGGGCGCGGACGTCCGGCAGTCTCCCGAGCAGTTCGAGGCGTCGCAGAAGTTCCTGCGCTGGCAGGACCGCGCGGCCAACAAGGCGTTCTTCGCCGGCCCGCACGCGCAGTTCTCGAAGGAGGCCGCGGAGCTGCTGCTCGAGATCGGCATCATCAAGCAGATCCCGGACCTGTCGAAGCTTGCCGACACGCGCTTCATCCAGTAGCACCGGCGCCGCCTTCGCCCCCCGAGGTCCCGCAGCCCGCGTCCGCTTCCCGCCTGGCGAGGAGCGGGTCGGGCGGGGGGCACGGCGCGCTCCGGTGACCGCATGAAACCGCTCGTCCCGGTCAGCCGCCCGCGCCGCGTCGCCCTCGGCATCGCGTTCTTCGTGGTGTTCGTCGCCGCGTGGAGCCTCGCCACGTTCGGCGGTTTCGTCACGAGGACGTTCCTGGCCGATCCGCTGACGATGCTGGAGGAAGGCTGGGCGCTGTTCGCGCGGCACGGCTTCGCGCTCGACGTCGGCGTCACGGTCTGGCGCGTGCTCGGCGGCTTCGTGCTCGCCGCGCTCGTCGGCGTCCCGCTCGGCATCGCCATGGGGGCGTACAAGCCGGTCGAGGCGTTCTTCGAGCCGTTCGTGTCGTTCGCGCGCTACCTGCCGGCCTCGGCGTTCATCCCGCTCTTGATCCTGTGGGCGGGCATCGGCGAGACGCAGAAGCTCCTGGTGATCTTCATCGGCGTGTTCTTCCAGATCGTGCTGATGGTGGCCGTCATCGTCGGCTCGACGCGCCGCGACCTGGTCGAGGCCGCCTACACGCTGGGGGCGAGCGCGACGGGCATCGTGCGCCGGGTGCTGCTGCCGAGCGCCGCGCCGCAGATCGCCGAGACGCTGCGCCTGGTGCTCGGCTGGGCGTGGACGTACGTGATCGTCGCCGAGCTGATCGGCGCGTCGTCCGGCATCGGCCACATGATCACCGACTCGCAGGCGCTGCTCAACACCGGGCAGATCATCTTCGGCATCATCGTCATCGGCCTGATCGGCCTCGTCTCCGACTTCGCGTTCAAGTGGGCGAACCAGCGGATGTTCCCGTGGGCGCTCGTCTGATCGTGACAGCTGCCTCCACAAAGAGACGCAGAGGCGCAGGGAAGACCAGGCCAGGGTCTTCCTCGGCGTCTCTGCGTCTCTTTGTGAGTGCATTGCGGCCCGCATGAGCAAGCTCGTCGTCGACGGCGTCACCCGCACGTTCCCTGGCGTGCACGGCGGCCCGCCCACCGAGGCGCTGGTCCCGGTCAGCCTGCGGGTCGCGGACAACGACTTCATCACCATCCTCGGGCCTTCCGGCTGCGGCAAGTCGACGCTGCTGCGGATCGTCGCCGGGCTCGACACGCCGACGGCGGGCCGCGTGCTGCTCGACGGCGCCCCGGTAACCGGCCCGGGCGTCGACCGCGGCATGGTGTTCCAGAGCTACACGCTGTTCCCGTGGCTCACCGTGCGCGAGAACGTCTGCTTCGGCCTGCGCGAGCGCGGGATCGCACCGGCCCGGCAGCAGGAGATCGCCCGCCACTGGCTCGACAAGGTCGGCCTCACGGGCTTCGAGCGGCACTATCCGAAAATGCTGTCCGGCGGCATGCAGCAGCGCACGGCCATCGCCCGCGCGCTCGCCAACGACCCCAAGATCCTGCTGCTCGACGAGCCGTTTGGCGCGCTCGACAACCAGACGCGCTCGCTGATGCAGGAGCTCCTGCTGTCGATCTGGGAATCCGACCGCAAGACCGTCCTCTTCGTCACCCACGACATCGAGGAGGCGATCTTCATGGCGAGCCGCGTCGTGGTGATGAGCGCCCGGCCCGGGCGCATCAAGGCCGACGTGACGGTGGCGATCCCGCACCCGCGCCAGTACACGGTGAAGACGACGCCGGAGTTCTCCGCGCTCAAGGCGCAGCTGACGGAGCAGATCCGCGTCGAGGCGATCAAGGTCGCCGCGATGGCCGCGACCGACTGACCTGCACGCCCGCTTACGCAGGCGCTTGACTGCCGCGGGCGCCCGCGTGGGCATTCTGCCCGCATGCGCGCGCTGCTGAGCCAGCCGCGAAGCGGCTGCGATCTGCGCGCTTCGTGCACTTTCCGCGTGGAAGGCGCCCGGCCGCCCGAAGCCTTCCACGCAAACTTCATCGGGACCGAATCGCGGGCCGCGCGAAGCCGGCCCCAGCGATTCGGTCACGGCTAATACCTGCCCCCGTTCTTCTGCCACCGCCACGCGTCGGCGCAGATCGCGTCGAGGTCGCGCGACGCCTTCCAGTGCAGCAGCTTCTCGGCGCGTGCCGGGTCGGCGTAGTACATCGCGACGTCGCCGGGCCGCCGGGGCCCGATCGACTTCGCGACGGTCCGCCCGCACGCGGCCTCGAAGGCCCGCACGACCTCCAGCACCGAGTGGCCGCGCCCCGCCCCGAGGTTCAGCGTCACCGCGCCGTGGACCTTCGCGAGGTGCTTCAGCGCCGCGACGTGGCCCTCCGCCAGGTCCTGCACGTGCAGGTAATCGCGCACGCCGGTGCCGTCGGGGGTGGGCCAGTCGCCGCCGTGGATCGCGAGCTCGGCGAGCTCGCCGCCGGCGATCTTGCACAGCAGCGGGACCAGGTTCGCCGGCCGCCCGCGCGCCGCCTCGCCCAGCATGCCGGACGAGTGCGCGCCGGCCGGATTGAAGTAGCGCAGGATCGCGATGCGCCAGTTGGCGTTCGCGCGCGCGAGGTCGCGCAGGAAATCCTCGACGACGCGCTTCGTCCGCCCGTAGACGCTGTGCGGCCGCAGCGGAGCATCCTCGGCGACCGGCAGGCGGTCCGGCTGTCCGTAGACTGTCGCCGACGAGCTGAAGACGATGGTCGCCACCCCGGCCTCGCCCATCACCTCGGCCAGCGCGATGGCGCCGCCGACGTTCACGTCGTAGTAGGCGAGCGGACGCTCCTCCGACTCGCCGACGGCCTTGAGCCCGGCGCAGTGGACCACCCCGGCGATCGGATGGTCGTGGAACACGCTGCGCAGCGCCGCGACGTCGCGCACGTCCGCCGTCACGCACGGCACCGGACGCCCGGCCAGCGCCTGCAGCCGGGGCAGCACGGCCGGCGTGCTGTTGACGAAGTTGTCGAGCACGACCGGCGCGTACCCGGCGCGCGCGAGCTCGACGACGATGTGCGAGCCGACGTAGCCTGCGCCGCCGGTCACGAGGATCGTTGCGGTCATGGGGTGGGCATCCGGTACGGCTTCATGCTACACGACGCCGGCGGCCGCGGAAAAAGAAAAACCGGGCGCGCGGCCCGGTTTCCGGAGGTCGGCCGGCCGGCCGTCGCGGGTCGCATCCCCGCGGCGGGCAGCCGGGCGCCGGTGCGCCTACGCGGCCTTCGTGCTCTCCGCGTCGGCCGCGGCTTCGGGCCGCCCGACCAGCTCGACCAGCGCCATCGGCGCGGCGTCGCCCTGGCGGAAGCCGAACTTGAGGATGCGCAGGTAGCCGCCCGGCCGCGACTGGTAGCGCGGGCCGAGCTCGTTGAAGAGCTTGGTGACCACGTCGCGGTCGCGCAGGCGGTCGAACGCGACGCGCCGGTTCGCCACGGTGGCGACCTTCGCGAGCGTGATCAGCGGCTCGGCGACGCGGCGCAGCTCCTTCGCCTTCGGCAGCGTGGTGCGGATCACCTCGTGCGTGAACAGAGAGTTGGTCATGTTGCGCAGCATCGCCAGGCGATGGCTGCTGGTGCGGTTCAGCTTCCGCAGTCCGTGACGGTGACGCATGGCACTGGTCCTTCAGTTGATGGCGCGGCTTCTCACCGCGCTCGTTTCTTGGTCTTGACGGTCCGGGTTACGGCCGGTCCAGCCCGGCGGGCGGCCAGTTCTCGAGCTTCATCCCGAGCGAGAGTCCGCGCGACGCGAGCACTTCCTTGATCTCGTTCAGCGACTTCCGGCCGAGGTTGGGCGTCTTGAGCAGCTCGGTCTCGGTGCGCTGGATCAGGTCGCCGATGTAGTAGATGTTCTCGGCCTTGAGGCAGTTCGCCGAGCGCACGGTGAGCTCGAGGTCGTCGACCGGCCGCAGCAGGATCGGGTCGACCTGCGGCGACGAGCGCTCCGCGGACGGCTGGTCCGTGCCCTTCAGGTCGGCGAACACCGACAGCTGCTCGACCAGCACCGATGCCGCGTAGCGGACCGCCTGCTCCGGTTCCACGACGCCGTTGGTCTCGATGTCGAGGACCAGCTTGTCGAGGTCGGTGCGCTGCTCGACGCGCGCGGACTCGACGGCGTAGCTGACGCGGCGCACCGGCGAGAACGACGCATCGAGCAGGATGCTGCCGATGGTGCGGCCGCCCTCGGGCTTCACGCGCGCCGTGGCCGGCTGGTAGCCGCGGCCCTTCTCGACGCGGATCTCCATCTCGAGCTTGCCGCCGGCGGTCAGGTGCGCGATCACGTGGTCGGGGTTGATGATCTCGACGTCGTGGTTGGGCTCGATGTCGGCGGCCGTGACGATGCCCTCGCCCGCCTTGGCCAGCCGCAGCATCACGTGGTCGCGGTTGTGCAGCTTCAGCACGACGCCCTTCAGGTTGAGCAGGACGTCGACGACGTCCTCCTGGACGCCGTCGAGCGCCGAGTACTCGTGCAGCACGCCGGTGATCCTGACTTCGGTCGGCGCGTAGCCGGGCATCGACGACAGCAGCACGCGGCGAAGCGCGTTGCCGAGCGTGTGGCCGTAGCCGCGCTCGAACGGCTCCATCACCACCTTGGCGTGGAACGGCGACGTCGACTGCACGTCGATGATGCGCGGTTTCAACAGAACGTTGCTCTGCATGCGGAATCCTCTTGCGAATCCTTCGGGGGCGCCGGACCTTGCGCGACTGCCGAACTGCCGATTACTTCGAGTACAGTTCGACCACCAGGCTCTCGTTGATGTCCTGCCCGAATTCGGAGCGGTCGGGCGCGCCCTTGAACGTGCCGGTCATCTTCTTCGCGTCGACCTCGACCCACGACGGGAAGCCGACCTTCTCGGCGAGCTGCAGCGAGTCCTGGATGCGCAGCTGGTTCTTCGACTTCTCCGCGACGGCGACCACGTCGCCGGCCTTCAGCACCGCCGACGGCACGTTCAGCTTGCGGCCGTTGACCGTCATCGCGCAGTGCGTGACCAGCTGCCGCGCCTCGGCGCGCGTCGAGCCGAAGCCCATCCGGTAGACGACGTTGTCGAGCCGCGACTCGAGCAGCTGCAGCAGGTTCGTGCCGGTCGAGCCCTTGCGGCGGGCCGCCTCGACGAAGTAGCGGCGGAACTGCCGCTCGAGCAGGCCGTACATGCGGCGCAGCTTCTGCTTCTCGCGCAGCTGGTTGCCGAAGTCGGATTGGCGCATGCCGGACTTCACGCCGTGCTGGCCCGGCTTGGTGTCCAGCTTGCACTTGGAGTCGAGCGATCGTCGCGCGCTTTTCAGGAAAAGGTCGGTGCCTTCCCGTCGCGCCAGCTTGCATTTGGGTCCGATGTATCGAGCCACGTTAGCTATCCCGGTAAATTTGAGTTCTTCCGGCCGAAAGACGCATCGTCGTCCGGCCGGATCCGATCGGTTGACGCCTAGATGCGGCGGCGCTTCGGCGGGCGGCACCCGTTGTGCGGCACCGGCGTCACGTCGGTGATGCTGGAGATCTTCATCCCCAGCGCGTTCAGCGCGCGCACGGCCGACTCGCGGCCCGGGCCGGGGCCCTTGATCCGCACCTCGAGGTTCTTGACGCCGCACTCCTGCGCCGCGCGGCCCGCGGCCTCGGCGGCGACCTGCGCGGCGAACGGCGTCGACTTGCGCGAGCCCTTGAAGCCCGCGCCGCCCGACGTCGCCCACGACAGCGCGTTGCCCTGCCGGTCGGTGATCGTGATGATCGTGTTGTTGAAGGAGGCGTGGATGTGCGCGATGCCTTCGGTCACGTTCTTCTTGACCTTCTTGCGCGCGCGCGCCGCACTTGCCTTCTGCGAGGGTTGCTGTGCCATCGTCGATGTTCCTTGTCTGTCGTCCGCGCGCCGTTACTTCGTCGCGCCCTTGGAGAGCGCCACGGTCCGGCCCTTCTTCGGCCCCTTGCGCGTGCGAGCGTTGGTGCGCGTGCGCTGGCCGCGGACCGGCAGGCCCTTGCGGTGGCGCGAGCCGCGGTAGCAGCCGAGGTCCATCAGCCGCTTGATGCTCATCGTCACCTCGCGGCGCAGGTCGCCCTCGACCGAGAACTTCGCCACCTGCTCGCGGATCTTGTCCATCTCGCTGTCCGAGAGGTCCTTGATCTTCGTCGACGGCGCGACGCCGGTCGCCGCGCAGATCGCCTTCGCGCGCGTGGGGCCGATGCCGTAGATCGACTGCAGCGCGATGACCGCGTGCGCGTGGTTCGGGATGTTGACGCCTGCAATACGGGCCATGTCTTACACCTGTCCTAGAGTTGTGTCTCGCGCGCCGGGGTCAGCCCTGGCGCTGCTTGTGCCGCGGGTCCGTGCAGATCACGCGCACGACGCCGTTGCGCCGGATGATCTTGCACTTGCGGCAGATCTTCTTCACCGATGCCAGTACCTTCATCTCGTTCTCCCCACCGCTCTATCCCGCGGCCCGCGCCGCGCCGCCGGAACCGCCGGCGTATCTGATCCCTGACCTCTGACCCCTGTTTCCCGAAACCTACTTCGCGCGGAAGGTGATCCGCGCCCGCGACAGGTCGTACGGCGAGACCTCCACCGTCACCTTGTCGCCCGGCAGGATCTTGATGTAGTGCATCCGCATCTTCCCGGAGATGTGTCCCAGCACGACGTGCCCGTTCTCGAGCTTCACGCGGAACGTGGCGTTGGGCAGCATCTCGACGACCTCGCCCTGCATCTGGATCGTGTCTTCTTTCGCCATTCCGCAAGCAGTCGCCAGGCCACTCACTCGGTTTCCTTCTCCCGCCCCCGGGCGGGGGGAAGGAGCGAGGGCGGGTGAGCGTCACCGCGTCGGCAACCCCCCCTTGAAGTTCGCCTTCTTGAGCAGGCTTTCGTACTGCTGCGACATCAGGTATGCCTGCACCTGTGTCATGAAGTCCATGGTGACGACCACGATGATCAGCAGCGACGTCCCGCCGAAGTAGAACGGCACGTTCTTCCACGCGATCAGGAAGTTCGGGATGAAGCAGACGATCACCAGGTAGAGCGAGCCCAGCAGCGTGAGGCGCAGCGTGATCTTCTCGAGGTACTTGGCCGTCTGGTCGCCCGGGCGATAGCCGGGGATGAACGCCCCGCCCTTCTTGAGGTTCTCCGCCGTCTCCTTCGGGTTGTACTGCAGCGCCGTGTAGAAGAAGCAGAAGAAGATGATCGCCGACGCGTACAGGATCTCGTGGATCGGCTGGCCCGGCGCGAGCGTCGCGGCCAGGTCGCGCAGCCAGATCGTGCCCTCGCCGGAGCCGAACCACTGCGCGATCGTCGCCGGGAACAGGATGATCGACGAGGCGAAGATCGGCGGGATCACGCCGGCCATGTTGAGCTTGAGCGGCAGGAACGAGCTCTGGCCCTGGTAGACCTTGTTGCCGACCTGGCGCTTGGCGTAGTTCACCAGGATCTTGCGCACCGCGCGCTCGACGAACACGACGAACGCCGTCACGACGACGATCAGCGCGATGATGCCCAGCACCAGCGGGATCGAGTACGCGCCGGTCCGCGCCTGCTCGAGCGTCTGCCCGATGGCCGACGGCAGGCCTGCCGCGATCCCCGCGAAGATGATGAGCGAGATGCCGTTGCCGAGGCCCCGCTCGGTGATCTGCTCGCCCAGCCACATCAGGAACATCGTCCCGGTGACGAGCGTGACCGCCGACACGATGCGGAACGTGAGGCCCGGGTCGAGCACGAGCCCGGGCTGCGCCTCCAGCGCGGCGGAGATCGCCAGCGCCTGGAAGAACGCGAGGCCGAGCGTCGCGTAGCGCGTGTACTGCGTGATCTTGCGGCGGCCGGCCTCGCCTTCCTTCTTGAGCGCCTCGAGCGTCGGGATGACCACCGTGCACAGCTGCATGATGATCGACGCCGAGATGTACGGCATGATGCCGAGCGCGAAGATCGAGAAGCGCGACAGCGCGCCGCCGGAGAACACGTTGAACAGCCCGAGGATGCCGCCCTCCTGCGAGCGGAACAGGTCCTCGAGCACGGACGCGTTGATGCCCGGCACCGGGATGTGGGTCCCGATCCGGTAGACGACGAGCGCACCCAGCAGGAACCACAAGCGTCGCTTGAGGTCCCCGTACTTGTTGCCGCTCTTCAGTGCCGGGTTGGCAGTGGCCACGTAGCCTTCTTTCGTCCCTGTCTCTCGGAGCCGCGCGGCGCTACGCCACGCTGCCGCCGGCGGCCTCGATGGCCGCCTTGGCGCCCTTGGTCGCCAGCACGCCGGTCAGCTTCACGGCCTTCTCCAGCTTGCCGGTCTTGATGACCTTCACGGTCTTCGCGGACGCCGGCACGACGCCGGCGGCCTTCAGCGCCAGCACGTCGACCTCGGCGAGCGGCAGCCGCTGCAGGTCGGACAGGCGGATCTCCGCGCTGTCGTTCTTCGCGAGCGACACGAAACCGCGCTTCGGCAGGCGGCGCTGCAGCGGCATCTGCCCGCCTTCGAAGCCGACCTTGTGGAAGCCGCCCGAGCGGGACTTCTGGCCCTTGTGGCCGCGGCCGGCGGTCTTGCCCAGCCCCGAGCCGATGCCGCGGCCGACGCGGCGGCGGTCCTTCTTGCTGCCGTCGGCCGGCTTGATCGTGTTGAGTCGCATGGCGTTTCCCTTTTCCTCGCTCGCTGCCCGCGCTTACTTGTCCACCACGCGAACCAGGTAGCTGACCTTGTTGATCATGCCGCGCGTGCAGGGCGTGTCGACGACCTCGACCGTGTGGTTGGTCCACTTGAGGCCGAGCCCGCGCACCGTCGCGCGGTGATCCTTCCGCGTGCAGGCGATGCCCCTGGCGAGGGTCACCTTGATCTTCTTCGCATCGGCCATGCTCACGCTCCCAGGATCTCTTCGACCGTCTTGCCGCGCTTCGCCGCGATCTCCGCCGGCGCGCTGCAGTTCTGCAGCGCGTTCAGCGTCGCCCGGACGAGGTTGTACGGGTTGGTCGAGCCGTGGCACTTCGCGAGCACGTTGGTGACGCCCACCACCTCGAACACCGCGCGCATCGGGCCGCCGGCGATGACGCCCGTGCCGTCCGCCGCCGGCTGCATGAACACCTTGGTCGCGCCGTGACGGCCCTCGACCGGGTGGTGCAGCGTGCCCTTCTTCAGGCTGACCTTGACCATCCTGCGGCGCGCCTCTTCCATCGCCTTCTGCACGGCGACCGGCACTTCCTTCGCCTTGCCCTTGCCGATGCCGACGCGGCCGTCGCCGTCGCCGACCACCGTCAGCGCGGCGAAGCCGAGGATCCGGCCGCCCTTCACCACCTTGGTGACGCGGTTGATCCCGATCATCTTCTCGCGCAGGCCGTCGCCGCGGTCGTCCTGCTGTTGCTGCCTGCCACCTGAACGTTGTTGGGCCATGGGTTTGCCTGACTGATCCTTAGAACTTGAGGCCGCCGGCGCGCGCGGCATCCGCGAGCGCCTTCACGCGGCCGTGAAAGCGGAAGCCGGAGCGGTCGAACGCGACCGCCTCGATTCCCAGCGCCTTCGCCTTCTCGGCGATCCGCGCGCCCACCAGCTCGGCGGCGGTCTTGTTGCCGCCGCTCTTGCCGTCGCGGCGCACGTCGGCCTCGAGCGTCGACGCGCTGGCCAGCACGCGGTCGCCTTCGGGCGCGATGATCTGCGCGTAGATGTGGCAGTTCGAGCGGCTCACCACCAGCCGCGTCGCGCGCTGCAGGGCGATGCGCACCCGGGTCTTGCGGGAGCGGCGGCTGCGAGCTTGCTTCTTGTCCATGTCGGCTCCGTTCGTGCCTTACTTCTTCTTCGTTTCCTTGATCACCACGTGCTCGTCGGCGTAGCGCACGCCCTTGCCCTTGTACGGCTCGGGCGGGCGGTAGGCGCGGATCTCCGCCGCGACCTGGCCGACGGCCTGCTTGTCGATGCCCTTGATCAGGATCTCGGTCTGCACGGGCGTCTCCACCTTCACGCCCTTCGGCATCGTGTGGGCGATCGGGTGCGAGAACCCGAGCGTCAGGTTGACCTTGTCGCCGGCGGCCTGCGCGCGATAGCCCACGCCCACGAGCGTCAGCTTGCGGGAGAAGCCGTCGGTCACGCCCTTCACCATGTTCGCGACCAGCGCACGCAGCGTGCCCTGCATCGCGCGCGCGGCGTCGTCGGCCGCCTTGAACACGAGCTGGTCGCCGTCCTTCTCGATCGTCACGCTGGGGCCGAACGAGCGGGTGAGCTCGCCGAGCGGGCCCTTGACCCTGATTTCGCCGGCCGCCAGCGCGACCTCGACCTTCGGAGGCAGCTTGACCGGGTTGTTGCCGATGCGGGACATCTCGAATCTCCCTCAGTTGGACGTCACGCGACGATGCAGAGCACTTCGCCGCCGACGCCGGTGGCGCGGGCCTTGCGGTCCGTCATCACGCCCTGCGAAGTCGACACGATGGCGATGCCCAGGCCGTTCATCACGCGCGGGATGTCGTCCTTGCTCTTGTAGATGCGCAGCCCGGGCTTGGACACGCGCTCGAGCTTCTCGATGACCGGGCGGCCGGCGTAGTAGCGCAGCGCGATCTCGAGCACGGGCTTCGCCTCCTCGCCGCCGACCTTGAAGCCGTCGATGTAGCCCTCGTCCTGCAGCACCTTGGCGATGGCGATCTTGACCTTCGACGACGGCATCGCGACAGTGGCCTTCTCCGTCATCTGCGCGTTGCGGATGCGCGTCAGCATGTCGGCGATGGGATCAGTGATGTTCATGCGTGGTCCTCGCTTGCGGGGCTACCAGCTGGCCTTGACGATGCCGGGGATCTCGCCGCGCATCGCGTATTCGCGGAGCTTGTTGCGGCCGAGGCCGAACTTGCTGTAGACGCCGCGCGGGCGGCCGGTGAGCGCGCAGCGGTTGCGCAGGCGCGTCTTGTTCGAGTTGCGCGGCAGCCCCTGCAGCTTCAGGCGCGCCTCGTACCGCGCCTCGTCGGAGGCCTTCGGGTCGGCGATGATCGCGTTCAGGAACTCGCGCTTCTTCGCGTACTTGGCGACGAGCTTCTTGCGCTTCTCGTTGCGGTTGATGAGTGCCAGCTTGGCCATGGCGTGCTCTTTCAGTTCTTGAACGGGAAACGGAAGGCGGAGAGCAGCGCGCGGGCTTCGGCGTCGGTCTTCGCGGTCGTCGTGATCGAGATGTTCATCCCGCGGAGCGCGTCGATCTTGTCGTACTCGATCTCCGGGAAGATGATCTGCTCCTTGATGCCGATGTTGTAGTTGCCGCGGCCGTCGAACGCGCGGCCCGAGACCCCCCGGAAGTCGCGCACGCGCGGCAGCGCCACCGTGACGAAGCGGTCGAGGAACTCGTACATCCGCTCCTGGCGCAGCGTCACCATGCAGCCGATCGGGTAGCCCTCGCGGATCTTGAAGCCGGCGATGGCCTTGCGCGCCTTGGTGATCACCGGCTTCTGGCCGGAGATCTTCTGCATGTCCGCGACGGCGTTGTCGAGGATCTTCTTGTCGCCGGTCGCCTCGCCCACGCCCATGTTCAGCGTGATCTTGGTGATGCGCGGCACCTCCATCGGCGACTTGTAGCCGAACTGCTTGGTCAGCGCCGGGGCGATTTCCTTCTTGTAGACTTCCTTCAAGCGGGCCATGATTTTTCCTGATCGGGTCCTAGACCAGCTGCTCGCCGTTGCTCTTGAAGAAGCGGACCTTGCGGCCGTCCTCGAGCACGCGCATGCCGATCCGGTCCGCCTTCTGGGTCACCGGGTTCCAGATCGCGACGTTCGACACGTCGATGGGCATCTCCTTCTGGACGATGCCGCCGGGCTGGTTCTTCATCGGATTGGGCTTGGCGTGCTTGGTCACCTTGTTCACGCCGTTCACGATCACGTGCCGGTCGTCGACGACGCGCGCCACGTCGCCGCGCTTGCCCTTGTCGCGGCCCGCGATGACGACGACGTTGTCGCCCTTCTTGATCTTGCGCATGGCTGTTCCCTGTTCCGTCGCTGCAGCAGTTGTCTGTCGGCCGGCGCGCTACAGCACTTCCGGCGCCAGCGAGACGATCTTCATGAAGCGCTCGGTGCGCAGCTCGCGCGTGACGGGCCCGAAGATGCGCGTGCCGATGGGCTCGAGCTTGGCGTTGAGCAGCACGGCGGCGTTCGCGTCGAAGCGGATCAGCGCGCCGTCGGCGCGGCGCACGCCCTTGCGGGTGCGCACGACGACCGCGTTGTAGATCTCGCCCTTCTTCACCCGCCCGCGCGGCGCGGCGTCCTTCACCGACACCTTGATCACGTCGCCGATGTGCGCGTACCGGCGCTTGCTGCCGCCGAGCACCTTGATACACATGACCGAACGCGCGCCCGTGTTATCGGCGACGTCCAGCACCGACTGCATCTGGATCATTTGTGCAACTCTCCAACTTAACCCGCCGTCCGCCCCGCCACGCCGAGGCGCGGAGGGCGGCCACATCCGGTGTTTCGCAACGGCGGCGGCCAGTTTTGGATCCCGCTCACTGGGGCCGCCTTCGCGGGGCGTCCCCGGGGGATGGACCGTTGCGGCGCGCGAGACTTCCCCGCTCCGCGACGGACGAAAACTGAAATTATGGCAGCTTTTCCCTGCCTCCGCAACCCCGCCCGGCTCGAAATCCCGGGACCAACTCCTTGATTCGCGGCCGCTTCCCGGCCGCGCCAGCGGGCGTCAGACCGGCGTCGCCCGCTCCAGCACGTTCGACACGCGCCACGCCTTGGTCTTCGACAGCTTGCGCGTCGCCGAGATCTCGACCAGGTCCCCGGTCTTGCACTCGTTGTTCTCGTCGTGCGCGTGGAACTTGCGCGACTGCATGACGATCTTGCCGTACAGCGCGTGCTTGACCCGCCGCTCGACCAGCACCGTCACCGTCTTGTTCATCTTGTCGCTGACGACGCGCCCGACGAACGTCTGGACCAGCGTCTTGCGCGCGGCGCCGGCGGCGCCCTCGTCCTTCGCCTGCGTTTCCGTGTTCATGCCTGGCCCGCCTTCTGGTGCATCAGCGTGCGCACGCGCGCGATCCCGCGCCGCACCGTCTTCAGCTTCGAGTTGTCGGTCAGCTGCTGCGTGGCCGCCTGCATGCGCAGGCCGAACTGCTCGCGCAGCAGCGCCTCGAGCTCCGTCTGCAGCTCGGCGGTCGACTTCGCCGCGAGCCCCTTCTTCGTCTCGGTCTTCTTCATTTCCGCTCCCGTCAGGCGCCGATCAGCCGGTGCACGAACGTCGTGCGGATCGGCAGCTTGGCCGACGCCAGCGCGAACGCCTCGCGCGCCAGCGCCTCGTCGACGCCGTCCATCTCGTAGAGCACCTTGCCCGGCACGATCTCGGCCACGTAGTACTCGGGGCTGCCCTTGCCGTTGCCCATGCGGACCTCGGCCGGCTTCCGCGAGATCGGCTTGTCCGGGAAGATGCGGATCCAGATCCGGCCGCCGCGCTTGATGTGGCGCGTCATCGCGCGCCGCGCCGCCTCGATCTGGCGCGCGGTCAGGCGGCCGCGGCCGACGGCCTTCAGGCCGTACTCGCCGAAGCTCACCTTGTTGCCGACGGTCGCAACGCCCTTGTTGCGGCCCTTCTGCTCCTTGCGGTACTTCCTTCTAGCTGGCTGCAGCATTCTTCGCTCCTGGCGGCGGCGTGCGGCGCGGCGGGCGCTTCGGCGCCTCCGGGGCGGGCGCGGGCGCCTGCACCGGTTCGGCGTTGTGCGCGAGGCGCTCGCCCTTGAACACCCAGACCTTGATGCCGATGACGCCATAGGTCGTGCGGGCTTCGGAAAATCCGTAGTCGATGTCGGCGCGCAGCGTGTGCAGCGGCACGCGGCCCTCGCGGTACCACTCGCGGCGGGCGATCTCGGCGCCGTTCAGGCGGCCCGACGACATCACCTTGATGCCCTGCGCGCCGAGGCGCATCGCGTTCTGCATCGCGCGCTTCATCGCGCGGCGGAACATGATCCGCTTCTCGAGCTGCTGGGCGATCGAGTCGGCGATGAGCTGCGCGTCGATCTCCGGCTTGCGGATCTCCTCGATGTTGAGGCCGACGTCGCCGCCCATCATCTTGCGCAGGTCGGAGCGCAGCGTCTCGATGTCCTCGCCCTTCTTGCCGATGACGACACCCGGGCGCGCGCTGTGGATCGTGATGCGCGCGTTCTTCGCGGGCCGCTCGATCGTCACCTTGGAGACCGACGCGTGCGCGAGCTTCTTGCCCAGGTACTCGCGGACGCGGATGTCCTCGGCCAGCGTGCCCGCGTAGTTCTTGCTGTTGGCGAACCACTTCGAGCCCCAGTTCCGCGTGACGGAAAGCCGGAACCCGGTCGGATTGATCTTCTGTCCCATGGCCTACTTTCCCCCGTTTCCGTCGCCGACGACGACGTGGATGTGGCAGCTCTGCTTGCTGATCACGTTGCCGCGGCCCTTGGCGCGGGCGCTGGTGCGCTTCAGCACGGCCGCCTTGTCGACGTAGATCGTCTTGACCTTGAGCTCGTCGATGTCGGCGCCGTCGTTGTGCTCGGCGTTGGCGATCGCGGACAGCAGGACCTGGCGGATGATGCGGGCGCCCTTCTTGGGGCTGAACGTCAGGAGGTCGAGCGCGCGGGCGACCGGCAGCCCGCGCACCTGGTCGGCGACGAGCCGGCCCTTCTGGGCCGACAGGCGGACGCCGCGCAGCGTGGCAGTGGTTTCCATCGTGGCTCCTTACTTCTTCCGCGGCGGCGCGGGCGCGGCCACCTTCTTGTCGGCCGAGTGGCCCTTGAAGGTGCGCGTCAGCGCGAACTCGCCGAGCTTGTGGCCGACCATGTTCTCCGACACGTAGACCGGGATGTGCGCCTTGCCGTTGTGCACGGCGACGGTCAGGCCGACGAAGTCGGGGGTGATCGTCGAGCGGCGCGACCAGGTCTTGATCGGCTTCTTGTCGTTGATCGCGCGCGCCTTCTCCACCTTCGCCATCAGGTGGCCGTCGACGAACGGACCCTTCTTGATTGAACGAGCCATTTCCGTTTATCCCTTCGTCGCGTGGCGGCGGCGCACGATCATGCCGTCGGTCCGCTTGTTCTTGCGCGTCTTGTAGCCCTTGGCCGGCGTCCCCCAGGGCGACATCGGGTGGTGCCGTCCGCCGCCGCCGTTGGTGCGGCCGCCCATCGGGTGGTCGACCGGGTTCATCGCGATGCCGCGGACCGTCGGGCGCACGCCGCGCCAGCGCATGGCGCCGGCCTTGCCGATCGAGCGCAGGTTGTGCTCCTCGTTGCCGACCTCGCCGATCACGGCGCGGCAGTCGACGTGGACCTTGCGGATCTCGCCGGAGCGCAGCCGCAGCTGGGCGTAGATGCCCTCGCGCGCGAGCAGCTGCACCGAGGCGCCGGCCGAGCGGGCGATCTGCGCGCCCTTGCCGGGCTGCATCTCGATGCAGTGGATCGTCGTGCCGACCGGGATGTTGCGCAGCGGCAGGCAGTTGCCGGGCTTGACGCCGGCCTCGCTGCCCGACAGGAGCTGCGTGCCGACGGCCACGCCGCGCGGCGCGATCACGTAGCGACGCTCGCCGTCCGCGTACAGCAGCAGCGCGAGGTTGGCGGAGCGGTTCGGGTCGTACTCGAGCCGCTCGACCTTCGCCGGGATGCCGTCCTTGTTGCGCTTGAAGTCGACGACCCGGTAGTGGTGCTTGTGGCCGCCGCCCTTGTGGCGGACGGTGATGTGGCCGTTGTTGTTGCGGCCGGAGCCGCGCTTCTGCGGCTCGACCAGCGATGCGACCGGCGCGCCCTTGTGCAGGCCGGCGTTGACGACCTTCACCAGCGCGCGGCGTCCCGCCGACGTCGGTTTGACTTTGACGAGGGCCATGGCGTTATGCCTCCACCGCGAAGTTGATTTCCTGGCCTTCCTTCAGGCACACGTAGGCCTTCTTCCAGTTGCGCCGCCGTCCGACGAAGCGCCCGAAGCGCTTCTCCTTGCCCTTGACGTTGGCGACCTGGACGCTTTCGACCTGCACCTTGAACATGAGCTCGACCGCGGCCTTGATCTCGGGCTTGGTGGCGTCCGGCGCGACGCGGAAGATCACCTGCTCGTGGCGGTCGGCGATGAACGTGCCCTTCTCGGACACGACCGGCGCCAGCAGCACCGTCATCAGGCGCTCGTTGTTGTACTTCTTCACGTTGGCGTCGGCGTTCATGCCAGGGCCTCCTCGAGCTGGGCGACCGCACCGCGCGTCACCAGCACGTTGTTGAAGCGCACGAGGCTGACCGGGTCGACCTCGCGGGTCGCGAGCACCAGCACGTCCGGCAGGTTGCGCGACGACAGGTACGTGTTGTCGTCGAGCTTGTCGGTGACGAGCAGCACGGTGCCGGTCAGGCCGAACGCCCGGATCTTCTGCGCGAACGCCTTGGTCTTCGGCGAGTCGAGCGCCAGGTCCTCGATCACCGCCAGCCGGTCCTCGCGGACGAGTTGCGACAGGATCGACGCCAGGCCCGCGCGGTACATCTTGCGGTTGACCTTGTGCGAGAAGTTCTCGTCGGGGGACGACGGGAAGATCTTGCCGCCGCCGCGCCACAGCGGGCTGTTGGCCTGGCCCGCGCGCGCGCGGCCGGTGCCCTTCTGCGCCCACGGCTTCTTGTGCGACTTGTTGATGTCGCTGCGGCCCTTCTGCGCCCGCGTGCCCTGGCGCGCGTTGGCCTGGAACGCGACGACGACCTGGTGGATCAGCGCTTCGTTGTACTCGCGGCCGAACAGCGCGTCGGAGGCCGCGACCGTCGCGGTCTTCTCGCCGTTGCCGGAAAGGAGCTTCAGGTCCATGGTCAGGCCCCCTTCTTCGCCGGCGTCTTGGCCGAAGGCAGCACCACCACGTGGCCGCCGTCCGCGCCCGGGACGCAGCCCTTGACGAGCAGCAGCCCGCGCTCGGCGTCCACCCGGACGACCTTGAGGAGCTGCGTCGTGCGCGCGACGTTGCCGTACTGCCCCGCCATGCGCTTGCCGGGGAACACGCGGCCCGGGTCCTGCGCCATGCCGATCGAGCCCGGCGTGTTGTGCGACCGCGAGTTGCCGTGCGACGCGCGGTTGCTGCTGAAGTTGTGCCGGCGGATGACGCCGGAGAAGCCGCGGCCCTTGGTCGTGCCCGACACGTCGACCAGCTGGCCGACGGCGAACGTGTCGACGCCGATGACGTCGCCCGCCTTGAACTTCGCGAGCTCGTCGGCGCCGACCTTGAACTCCTTGAGCACCACGCCCGCTTCCACGCCCGCCTTCGCGAGGTGGCCCGCCTGCGGCTTGGTGACGCGCGACGCGCGCCGCTTGCCCCAGGCGACCTGCACGGCCGCGTAGCCGTCGGTTTCGGGCGTCTTCACCTGCGTGACACGGTTGCCCGCGACGTCGAGCACCGTCACCGGGATGGCGTTGCCATCGTCGGTGAACACGCGGGTCATGCCTACCTTGCGACCCACCAGTCCGAGTGACATAACGAAACCTCTCTTTATCGTTTGCTTCGGTCGTTCCGAAGTGCCGACTGCAATTGGTCGGCGGTTCCTTGCCTTACTGCAGCTTGATCTCCACGTCCACGCCGGCCGGAAGGTCGAGCTTCATCAGCTGGTCGACCGTCTTGTCGGTCGGGTCGATGATGTCCATCAGCCGCAGGTGCGTGCGGATCTCGAACTGGTCGCGCGACGTCTTGTTGACGTGCGGCGAGCGCAGGACGTCGTACCGCTCGATCTTCGTCGGCAGCGGGACCGGGCCCTTGACCACGGCGCCCGAGCGCTTCGCGGTCTCGACGATCTCCAGCGCCGACTGGTCGATCAGCTTGTAGTCGAACGCCTTCAGCCGGATGCGGATGCGTTGGTTGTTCATGTGAACCCCTGAATGCCGGTTTTCGTATCAGCCGCCATCGCGACTCGCGCCGCGCCGCCGGACACGCCGGCGCGTCTGATGCCTGATTCCTGACCCCTGATCCCTGCTATTCGACGATCTTGGCCACCACGCCGGCGCCGACCGTGCGGCCGCCCTCGCGGATCGCGAACCGCAGCCCCTCCTCCATCGCGATCGGCTGGATCAGCGTCACCGTCATCCCGATGTTGTCCCCAGGCATCACCATCTCCGTCCCCGCCGGCAGCTCGCAGCTCCCCGTCACGTCCGTCGTCCGGAAATAGAACTGCGGCCGGTACCCCGGAAAGAACGGCGTGTGCCGACCACCTTCCTCCTTCGACAGCACGTACACCTCGCACGTGAACTTCGTGTGCGGCGTGATCGAACCCGGCTTCGCCAGCACCTGACCACGCTCCACCTCTTCCCGCTTCGTGCCCCGCAGCAGCACCCCCACGTTGTCCCCCGCCTGCCCCTGGTCCAGCAGCTTGCGGAACATCTCCACCCCCGTGCACACCGTCTGCAGCGTCGGCTTCAGCCCCACGATCTCCAGCGGGTCGCCCACCTTCACGATCCCCCGCTCCACCCGCCCCGTCACCACCGTCCCCCGCCCAGAGATCGAAAACACGTCCTCCACAGGCATCAGGAACGGCCCGTCGATCAGCCGCTGCGGCGTCGGAATGTAGCTGTCCAGCGCCTCCGCCAGCCGGAAAATCGACGCCTCCCCAAGATCCCCCTTGTCCCCCTCCAGCGCCAGCTTCGCCGAACCGATCACGATCGGCGTCTTCTCCCCGGGAAACTGGTACTTCGACAGCAGCTCCCGCACCTCCATCTCCACCAGCTCCAGGAGCTCCTTGTCGTCCACCATGTCCGCCTTGTTCATGTAGACGATGATGTACGGCACCCCCACCTGCCGCGCCAGCAGAATGTGCTCCCGCGTCTGCGGCATCGGCCCGTCCGCCGCACTCACCACCAGGATCGCCCCGTCCATCTGCGCCGCACCCGTGATCATGTTCTTCACGTAGTCCGCGTGCCCCGGGCAGTCCACGTGCGCGTAGTGCCGGTTCGCCGTCTCGTACTCCACGTGCGCCGTGTTGATCGTGATCCCCCGCGCCTTCTCCTCCGGCGCCGCGTCGATCTGGTCGTACGCCTTCGCCTCCCCCCCAAACTTCTTCGACAGCACCAGCGTGATCGCCGCCGTCAGCGTCGTCTTCCCGTGATCCACGTGCCCGATCGTCCCCACGTTCACGTGCGGCTTCGTCCGTTCGAATTTGCCCTTGGCCATCGTCGTCTCCAGCTCGTTCCCAGAATTTCCCGGTCGGGTCGCCCGGCGCGCCTGCCAACCGGGCCGGCGCCCCGCCGTTGCTCGTGCAGCGATCCGGCGGGAGGCTGCCGCATACGCTGCTGTGGTGCCCATGGCGCGGATTGAACGCGCGACCTCTCCCTTACCAAGGGAGTGCTCTGCCACTGAGCTACATGGGCGCTTGCTGCAATCCTCTCGCCGTCGCGTTTCGTCCGTTGCCGCGCCGTGCCTTCGTTGGAGCGGGTGAAGGGAATCGAACCCTCGTCGTAAGCTTGGAAGGCTTCTGCTCTGCCATTGAGCTACACCCGCGCGTCAGGGATCGGAGGTCAGGTATCAGGAATCAGATGCTTCGGCGCTGCCCGCGCCCGGCGCGTCGGGCGCCGACTTCCGGCTTGCCTCGATACCCAAAACGGCGCTCTACGCGCCACCACCGCCGCCCAGTCGCAGATGTCGCTGATTCCCGATTCCTGACCTCTGATCCCTGAATGGTGGAGGGGGAAGGATTCGAACCTTCGAAGGCAGAGCCGGCAGATTTACAGTCTGCTCCCTTTGACCGCTCGGGAACCCCTCCCTGCGATTTCCACCGCAGAAACGTGCGATTCTAGCAGCTTTCCGCGCGGCCGGTCAAACCGGCCCGGGTGGGCGGCCGAGGGGGGTCCTACTCGAGCCTTTTCTTTGTTTTCAACGGGTTACCGGCCACGCCCGGCGGGGCGAACCGCTACGGCGCGGTCGGCACCGGTGCCGCGTCCGCGGTCGACGCCGCCCTGTTATCGCCGCTGCGGGGGATCGGCCGCACCCGCGCCGCGGGCAGCCGCACTGTGAACGTGCTCCCCTTGCCGGGCTCGCTCGCGATCTCGAGGTCCGCCTGGTGGCGCAGCAGCACGTGCTTGACGATCGCGAGGCCGAGCCCGGTCCCGCCGGTGGCACGCGAGCGCGAGCGGTCCACGCGGTAGAACCGCTCCGTCAGCCGGGGAACGTGCTCGGCGGCGATGCCAATGCCGGTGTCGGTGACCGAGAACGCGCCGCGGCCGTCCGGCTCGACGCGCCACCCGAGGCGAATCCTGCCGCCGGCCGGCGTGTAGCGCACGGCGTTGGACACGAGGTTGGAAAACGCGCTCGCGAGCTCGTCGCGGCTGCCCACGACCGTCGCCGCGTCGAGCACGTCGACGTCGATCGCGTGCTGGTCGTGCGACAGGCTCCTCGCGTCGGCCGCCACCTGCTCCAGCAGCGGCGCGGCCGCGAACGGCTCGTCGGCGACCGGGTTGTTCTCGCTCTCGAGGGCGGACAGCGTCAGCAGGTCCTGCACCAGCCGCTTCATGCTGTCCGCCTGCTCGCGCATCAGCTGCAGGAAGCGGGCGCGCTGCCGGGCGTCGAGGTCCAGGTCCTGCAGCGTCTCGACGAAGCCGGCGATCACCGTCAGCGGCGTCTTCAGCTCGTGCGAGACGTTGGCGATGAAGTCGCGGCGCATCCGCGCGACCGCCTCGACCTCGGTGACGTCGCGCGAGACGAGCAGCTTCTCGGCCACGGCGAACGCGACGATCTGCACGGCGAGGTGGCGCCGGTCGTCCGTCGGCGCGGGGACGACGATCGGCTCGCCGTGGTCGCCCGACTCGAGGTAGCGGACGAATTCCGGCACGCGCACGATGTTGGCGATCGGCTGGTTGCGGTCCTTCGCGAGGTCGAGGCCGAGCTGGCCGATCGCGCGGGCGTTCGCCCACTTGACGCGGTTGCCCTCGTCGAGCGCCACCACGCCGTCGGGCATCGTTTTCCGCGGGCGCCGCCAGCTTGGCCTCTGACGGTCGCGCGGTAACCGCGCTGGTGATTCTCGGCGGGTCCGGACGCGGCGGTGGATCGCGGAGAACACGTCGGCCCAGATGCCCGTCCCGTCGGGCGCGTCGGCGTCGAGGGGACCGCGCGCCCAGTCGAGCACGCGCTGGATGTTGACGAGGTGGTACACGAGCAATGCCAGCGCGCCGACCGCGAGCACGGCGAGCGCCCAGCCGGCGCCCGCCGCGGCGAGCACGACGAGCGTCACCGCGGCCAGCGCCGCCGGCAGCACCAGTCCCGCGCGGACCAGCCGCTTCATTTCGGCACGGCGAGCCGGTAACCGGTCCCCCGAACCGTCTCGACCATGGCGTCCGCGCCATGGGGCTCCAGCGCGAGCCGCAGGCGCCGGATGTGCACGTCGACCGTGCGCTCCTCGATGTAGACGTGGTCGCCCCACACCTGGTCGAGCAGCTGGCGCCGGGTGTGCACGCGCTCGGGCCGGGCGAGCAGGAAGCGCAGCAACCGGAACTCGGTCGGACCCATGGCGACCGTCGCGCCGCCGACGCTGACGCGGTGGGTGGATGGATCGAGCGTCAGCGGCCCCGCCGCCAGCGCCTCCTGCGCGGCCTCGGGCGCGCGCCGGCGCAGGACCGACTTGATCCGCGCCTTAAGCTCGCGCGGCGAGAAGGGCTTCGTCACGTAGTCGTCGACCCACGCCTCGAGGCCGGCCACGCGATCGGCCTCGTCGGTGCGCGCGGTCACCATGATCACCGGGAGGTCGCGGGTGCGCGCGTCGGCGCGCAGCTGCCTGGCGAAGGCGAGGCCCGACAGTCCGGGCAGCATCCAGTCGAGCAGCAGGAGGTCGGGCAGCGCCTCGTCGATGCGCCGGCGGGCGGACTCCGCGTCCTCCGCGGCGACGACCTCGTAGCCGGCGTCGACGAGGTTGACCGTGAGGAGCTCGCGGATCGCCGGCTCGTCCTCGACGACGAGGACCGAAGGCATCACGGCTCCGCGACTTCGGCGCGGATCTGCTCGGCCGACGCGTGGCGCACGTCCTTGCCCATCACGACCTGGACGACGGCCTCGGCGATGTTCTTCGCGTGGTCGCCGATGCGCTCGATCGACTTGGCCACGAACACGAGGTCGAGCGCACCCGAGATCGTCCGCGGGTCCTCCATCATGTAGCTGACGAGCTGCCGGAGGATCGCGGCGAAGCCCGCGTCGACGGCCTCGTCCTCGTCGACGATCTGCACGGCCACGTCGACGTCCAGGCGCGCGAAGGCGTTGAGCGCGTCGCGGAGCATCTGCAGCGCGGACGACGCGACGCGGGCGACGTCGTAGTGGCGCACGTGCGACAGCCGCTCGCCGCGCAGCGCCTGCGCCGACTTGTACGCGACCTTCTTCGCCTCGTCGCCGATGCGCTCGAGGTCGTTCACGACCTTGGTGACGGTCAGCACCATGCGCAGGTCGACGGCGGCGGGCTGGCGCCGCGCGATGATCTGCGCGCACTGCTGGTCGAGCTGCACCTGGTACTGGTTGATCTGCTGCTCGCCCGCGCCGACCGCGTCGAGCGCGCCGGCTTCGGAGTCCTCCTCCTGCAGCAGGCGGATCGCGCGCAGCATCTGCTGCTCGACCAGCCCGCCCATCCCGAGGACGCCGGTGCGCAGCGCCTCCATCTCGGCGTCGAATTGGCTGCTCGTGTGGTCGCTCATCGTCGTGGTCCGGTCCGGTGGCCCGCGGTCAGCCGAAGCGACCGGTGATGTAGTCCTCGGTCTCCTTGCGCTTCGGCTTGAAGAAGATCGTGTCCGTCTGGTCGAACTCCATCAGCTCGCCGATGTACATGTACGCAGTATAGTCCGACACCCGCGCCGCCTGCTGCATGTTGTGGGTGACGATGAGGATCGTCACCTTCTTCTTCAGCTCGCCGATCAGCTCCTCGATGCTCGCCGTCGCGATCGGGTCGAGCGCCGACGTCGGCTCGTCGAACAGGATGATCTCGGGGTCGGTGGCCAGCGCGCGCGCGATGCACAGGCGCTGCTGCTGCCCCCCGGACAGGTTGGAGCCCGGCTCCGTCAGGCGGTTCCTGACCTCCTCCCACAGCGCCGCGCCCCGGAGCGATTCCTCGACCTTGTCGTCGAGCGCGCTCTTCTTCCCGACGCCGCGCACGCGCAGCCCGTAGGCCACGTTCTCGTAGATCGACTTCGGGAAGGGGTTCGGCTTCTGGAACACCATCGACACGCGCATCCGCACCTCGATCGGGTCGACGTCCTGCGCGAGCAGGTTCGTGTTGTCGGGGTGCAGGACGATGTCGCCTTCGTAGCGGTTGCCCGCGTAGAGGTCGTGCATCCGGTTGAAGCAGCGCAGGAACGTGGACTTGCCGCAGCCCGACGGGCCGATCAGCGCGGTCACCTTGTGCTCGTAGACCGGCATCGAGATGTCCTTCAGCGCCCTGAACCTGCCGTAGTGGAAGGAAAGGTGGCGCGACTCGGCCTTGAGCGGGGGCACCGGCAGCGCGTTCGGGCCGGCGGCGCCGGTCACCACGCTGCCGGGCAGGGAGGCGTGGGTCGACGGTTTGGTGCGGGTTTCCATGGCGGTCACCACTTGATGTTCTTGCGCAGCCGGTAGCGCAGCCAGATCGCCAGCGCGTTCATCGTCAGCGTCATGAGGACGAGGATGGTGCCGGCGGCGGCCGCGTTGGCGTGGAACGCCTCGTCCGGGCGGCTCGTCCAGTTGAACATCTGGATGGGCATCACGGTGAACGGCGCGGACAGCCACTCGAAGTTGAGCCACGGGAACTCCGCGGTCACCGGCGACGGCGGCAGGAAGGCGATGAAGGTCAGCGCGCCGATCGTGATGATCGGGGCGGTCTCGCCGATCGCGCGGGAGAGGCCGATGATGACGCCGGTCAGGATGCCGGGCAGCGAGTACGGGACGATGTGGTCCTTGACCGTCTGCCACTTGGTGGCCCCGACGGCGTAGGCGCCCTCGCGGATCATGCCGGGGACCGAGCGGATCGCCTCCCGGGTGGCGACGATCACGACCGGCAGGATCAGCAGCGCGAGCGTGAGGCCGGCGGTCCGGATGCTCTGGCCGAGGCCGAACGCGTACACGAACAGCCCGAGCGCCAGCAGCCCGTAGACGATCGACGGCACGCCCGCGAGGTTCGTGATGTTGATCTCGATCACGTCGGTGACCCAGTTCTTCGGCGCGTACTCCTCGAGGTAGACGCCCGCGGCGATCCCCAGCGGGACAGCCACCGCCGCGGTCACGAGCATCACCAGCGTCGTGCCGACCCAGGCCGAGAGGATGCCGGCGTTGGCGGCGCGCCGCGACGGGAACTCCGCGAAGAAATCGGGACGCAGCCGCGACCAGCCGTCGATCAGCATGTCGAGGAACAGCGCGACGAACGTGGCGAGCCCGATGCCCAGCGCGAGGATCCCGACCGCGACGAACACGGCGTCCCGGCGCTTGGCCCTGGCGATCAGCCCGCGGATCGCCGCCGGGGACGGGGCGACGGTCGACATCAGTAGGCCTCCCGGTACCGCCGGCGCATCCAGAAGCCGATCAGGTTGAACACGAGCGTCAGCAGCAGCAGCGTGAGGCCCGCCGCGAAGATGGTCTGGTAGCCGATGCTGCCGTGCGGCAGGTCGCCCAGGGCCACCTGCACGATGAACGCCGTGATCGTGGCGGCCGGCTCCAGCGGGTTGAAGGTGAGGTTCGGCTGCATGCCCGCGGCGATGGCGAGGATCATCGTCTCGCCCACGGCGCGCGACACGCCGAGGATGTAGGCGGCCGCGATGCCGCTGATCGCGGCCGGCACGACGACGCGCGTGGCGGTCTGCAGGCGGGTCGCGCCCATCGCGAACGAGCCTTCGCGCAGGGACATCGGCACGGCGCGCATCGCGTCCTCGGAGATGGACGCCACGTACGGCACGATCATGATCCCCATGACGATGCCCGCGGAGAGCAGGTTGAAGCCGGGCAGCGACGGGATCAGCTTCTGCAGGATCGGCGTCAGGAACAGCAGCGCGAAGTAGCCGTAGACGATGGTCGGCACGCCGGAGAGGAGCTCGAGGATCGGCTTGGCGAACTCCCGCGCCCGCGGCGTGGCGAACTCCGACAGGTAGATCGCGATGATCGTGCCCAGCGGAATCGCGACCGCAAGCGCCACCAGCGAGCTGGTGACGGTTCCCGACAGCAGGACGACGATGCCGAAGTGCGCGTCGTCGAACAGCGGCGTCCACTGCGTGTCGGTCAGGAACTGCCAGACCGGCACGTGCATGAAGAACACGACGCTTTCCCTGACCAGGATGTACACGATCCCGACGGTCGTGAACACCGAGACGAACGCCGCCAGGAAGAGCAGCGATTCGATCGCCCGCTCCTTCAGGTTGCGCGAAAATTTCTTCGCGAGGCGCTCGCTTACCACGGTGGTGGCGACGCCGGGGGGCGGCGCGCGCAGGGTTGTCGCCGAATCCATTATACGGGCCTCGAGGGACGCCACGATTCCCGCCGCGCAGCGGCTCCGGCGGCAGGGTGACCGCCCGGGACGGCCGCGGGCCGGACCGGGGAAACGAGACGGATCAGAGCTTCGCCTCGCGCGCGAGCAGGTCCTCGATGCGCACGCCCACCTCGGCCACGCCGCCGAACACGGTGCCCTTCTTGCCCTTGGCGAGGTGCTCGCGGTTGAGCGCGTACGCCTTGTCGGGCAGCGGGACGTACTTGACCTCCTTGGCGAGCGTCGCGCCGTGCGTCAGGTAGAACTCGACGAACTTCCGGACCTCGGGCCGCTCGTACGCCTTGCTGCTGACGTAGATGAAGATCGGGCGCGACAGCGGCTGGTAGCTGCCGTCGAGCACCGACTGCATCGACGGGCCGACGCCCGGCTTGCCGGCCTTCTCGATGATCGGCACGGCCTTCAGCTTGCCCTGGTTCTCCGCGTAGTAGGCGTAGCCGAAGTAGCCGAGCGCGTTGACGTCGCGCGAGACGCCCTGCACGAGCACGTTGTCGTCCTCGGAGGCGGTGAAGTCGCCGCGGCTCGACTTCGCCTTGCCGACGATCGCCTCGGTGAAGTAGTCGAACGTGCCCGAGTCGGCGCCGGCGCCGAAGAGCTTCAGCGGCGCGTCCGGCCACGACGGGTCGACCTGGTTCCAGCGCGTGATCTTGCCCTGCGCGGCGGGCTCCCACATCCTCTTCAGCTGCTCGACGGTGATGCCCTTGTCGAGGAACCTGTTCTGCGGGTTGGCGACGACCGTCAGCGCGTCGAACGCGACCGGCAGCTCGAAGTAGGTGATCCCCAGCTTCGCGCACTCGGCCATCTCGCTCTTGAGGATCGGGCGCGACGCGTTGCTGATGTCCGTCTCGCCCCGGCAGAATTTCTTGAAGCCGCCGCCGGTGCCGGAGATGCCGACCGTGACCTTGATCGCGTTCTTCTCCGCCTTCTGGAATTCCTCGGCGACCGCCTCGGTCACCGGGTAGACCGTCGACGAGCCGTCGACCTTGACCAGCGCGCCCTGCGCGAGGACCACGCCCGAGAATGCGGCCGCGCACGCGGCTGCCGTGAACTTCGTCGTAACGCTCATCTGGTGCTCCCCGGGACAGGCCATGGAAGCCCGGAGCTTAGGCGCGCACGATGACAATACGATGACACGGCCGGCGGCCCCGGCCGGCAGGGGCTCGCGCTGCGTGGGGGCGGCCGGGGGTGCCCCGCCCGCCCCCGCGGCGTGCTACTGCAGCAGCGTCCGCGGGTCGACGTACGCGTAGCCGAGCGCCTCGGCGACCGGCTGGCACGTCACCTTGCCGAACGCGACGTTGAGGCCCGCGCGCAGGTGCGCATCCTCGGCGAGCGCCCGCTGCCAGCCCTTGTCGGCCAGCGCCAGCGCGAACGGCAGCGTCGCGTTGTTGAGCGCGAACGTCGACGTGCGCGGCACGCCGCCCGGCATGTTCGCCACGCAGTAGTGGACCACGCCGTCGACGACGTACGTCGGCTCCGCGTGCGTCGTCGGCCGCGAGGTTTCGAAGCAGCCGCCCTGGTCGATGGCGACGTCGACGACGACCGACCCCGGCTGCATCTTCTTCACCATCGCCGCGGTCACGAGCTTCGGCGCCGAGGCGCCCGGGATCAGCACGCCGCCGATCACGAGGTCGGCCCGCGCGACCTGCCGCTCGACGGCGTCGCGCGTCGAGAACTCGGTCTTGAGCTGGGGGCCGAACTGCTTCCACAGCGCGACCATCGCCTCCGGGTTGCGGTCGAGCACGGTGACGTCGGCGCCCATGCCCAGCGCGATCATCGCCGCGTGCGTGCCGACGACACCGCCGCCGAGGATCACGACCCTGCCCGGGGCCACGCCCGGCACGCCGCCCAGCAGCAGGCCCTTGCCGCCGTGCGGCTTCTCGAGCAGGAACGCGCCCGCCTGCACGGCCATCCGCCCCGCGACCTCGGACATCGGGGCGAGCAGCGGCAGTCCGCCGTGCGGCGACGTGACCGTCTCGTAGGCGATGCAGACGGCACCGCTGTCGATGAGCCCCTTCGCCTGCCCGGGGTCCGGCGCGAGGTGCAGGTACGTGAACAGGATCTGGCCGGGGCGCAGCATGCGGCACTCGGCGGGCTGCGGCTCCTTCACCTTGACGATCATGTCCGCGTGCGCGAAGACCTCGTCCGCGCCGCGCGCGATGGTCGCGCCGGCCGCGACGTAGGCGTCGTCGTGGAGGCCGATGCCGGCGCCTGCGTCGTGCTCGACCTCCACCGCGTGCCCGCGTGCGACGAATTCCCGCACCGACGCGGGTGTCAGGCCCACGCGGTTCTCGAGCACCTTGATCTCCCTGGGTACGCCCACGCGCATCGCGCCACTCCCGGTTCACCGAAGGATGCGTATTTCACCACAGGCGGCTGCCCGCGGCCCCGGGGGACGCGTCCTTCGACGGACGGGGCGCCGCCCCTGTTGCGACGCAACACGCCTGGCGCCTTCCGGGCAGACGTCCAACCGCGCCTCCCGTCGGCCCCCCATTGACAACGCGGCGGCGCATGGACACGCTCGGCGGATGCCGCCGCGCGCCCACTTCCAGAAGCTGGTCGACCGTGTGCGACTGTTGCCGCCGCTTCCTGCGGCCGTCGTGTACCCGTGCGACCGCGAGTCGCTGCAGGTCGCGCTGGCCGGGGCGTTCGCCGGTTACCTCGCCCCGACGCTGGTGGGGCCGGAGGCGCGCATCCGCGACGCCGCGGACCGGTCGGGGCTCGACATCGCGCGGCTGCCGATCGTCGGCACCGACGACGACCCGCGCAGCGCCGGGGTGCGCGCCGCGGAGCTCGCCCGCGACGGCGCCGTGGCGGCGCTCGTCCGCGGCAGCCTCGGCAACGAAGACCTGCTGGGGCCGGTCGCCGCGCCCGAGTCCGGGCTGCGCACCGAGCGGCGGCTGTCGCACGCGTACTTCCTCGACCTCCCGGGGCAGCCGCGCGGCCTGCTGCTCGCCGACGCGTACATGAACGTCGCGCCCAACCTGGCGGCCAAGCGCGACATCGTGCAGAACACGATCCACCTCGCCACGGCCCTGGGCATCGCGTCG
This sequence comes from Casimicrobiaceae bacterium, assembly GCA_044223185.1. Taxonomy (GTDB): domain Bacteria; phylum Pseudomonadota; class Gammaproteobacteria; order Burkholderiales; family Casimicrobiaceae; genus VBCG01. The sequence continues at coordinate 53,464 of JBGAMF010000003.1, forward strand.
CCCGCCGTCGCGCTGCTCGCGGCGATGGACGGGCCGGCGCCGGCGTTCCGCTCGACCACCGACGCCGTCGCGCTGAAGGCCATGGCGATGCACGGGCTGTTCCACGGCGCCGTCGTCGACGGCCCGCTCGCGCCGGACAGCGCGCTGTCCGCGGACGCCGCGCGCGGCAGGGGCGTGAAGTCCGACATCGCCGGCCGCGCCGACGTCCTGATCGGCCCCTCGATGGAGAGCGCGCTCATGGTGCTGCGCACGCTGCTCGCGGTCGCCGGCGGCCTGGCCGCGGGGATCGTCGTCGGCGCCCGGGTGCCGGTGGTCGTCCCCACCCGCCACGATTCGCTGGAGGTGCGGATGGCGTCGTGCGTGCTCGCGTCGCTGCTCGCCGCTGCCGGCGGCGCCGGCGCGAAGTCCGAGCCGGCCGCCGGGTCGCTGGCGCCGGACACGGCGCGCGCGTCGCCGCGTAGCGCCGGACGGTCGCAGCGTCCCTACAGGCGTCGCCGAGCGCTTGCGAATTGTCCGTCGTCCTGCGGCGCCTGTATTACAGCTCTGACCCCAATTTCACGCGCCGTTGCGCTGCCGCACGCAGTCCATGAAGTAGCGCTTCCGCCCGCCGTCGACGATCTCGACGAGGCCGTGGATGTCGGTCTCGAAGCCCGGGAACGTGTCGTTGAAGGTCCGCGCGAACTTGAGGTACTCGACGATCGTCCGGTTGAACCGCTCGCCCGGGATCAGCAGCGGGATGCCGGGCGGGTAGGGCGTCAGCAGGACGGCCGTCACGCGGCCCTCGAGGTCGTCGATCTCGACGCGGTCGATCTCCCGGTGCGCCATGCACGCGAACGCGTCGGACGGCTTCATCGCGGGCTGCATTTCCGACAGGTACATCTCGGTCGTCACGCGCGCGACGTCGTTGGCCTTGTACATGTCGTGGATCTGCTGGCACAGGTCGCGCAGGCCCACGCGCTCGTACCGCGGCTGCTGCGCGCAGAATTCCGGCAGGATCCTCCACAGCGGCTGGTTCTTGTCGTAGTCGTCCTTGAACTGCTGCAGCGCGGTCAGCAGCGTGTTCCAGCGGCCCTTGGTGATGCCGATCGTGAACATGATGAAGAACGAGTACAGCCCGGTCTTCTCGACGATGACGCCGTGCTCGGCCAGGTACTTGGTGACGATCGACGCCGGGATGCCGCTCTTCGCGAACCTGCCCGACACGTCGAGGCCGGGCGTGATGATCGTCGCCTTGATCGGGTCGAGGATGTTGAAGCCCGGGGCGAGGCCGCCGAAGCCGTGCCACTTCTCGTTCGCGCGCAGGACCCAGTCGTCGCGCCGGATGCCCTCGGACGACAGCCGATCCGGGCCCCAGACCTTGAACCACCAGTCGCGGCCCCACTCGTCGTCGACCTTGCGCATCGCGCGCCGGAAGTCGAGCGCCTCGACCAGCGACTCCTCGACCAGCGCGGTGCCCCCGGGCGGCTCCATCATCGCCGCCGACACGTCGCACGAGGCGATGATCGCGTACTGCGGCGACGTCGACGTGTGCATCAGGTAGGCCTCGTTGAAGATCGGCAGGTCGAGCTTGCGGGTCTCCGAGTTCTGCACGATGATCTGCGACGCCTGCGAGATCCCCGCGAGCAGCTTGTGCGTCGAGTGCGTCGCGAAGATCAGCGAATCCTTGCTGCGCGGCCGGTCCCGGCCGATCGCGTGCATGTCGCGGTAGAAGTCGTGGAAGGCCGCGTGCGGCAGCCAGGCCTCGTCGAAGTGCAGCGTCTCGATGCTGTCGCCGAGCGTCGCCTTCAGCATCTCGACGTTGTACGCGATGCCGTCGTAGGTGCTCTGCGTGATCGTCAGGATGCGCGGCTTCTTGTTCTTCGCTTCGCGCGCGAACGGGTTGGCATCGATCCGCCGGGCGATGCTCTCCGGCCGGAACTCGTCGAGCGGGATCGGCCCGATGATCCCCAGGTGGTTGCGCGTGGGCGGCAGGAACACGGGGATCGCGCCGGTCATCGTGATCGCGTGCAGCACCGACACGTGGCAGTTGCGGTCGACGACGACGATGTCGCCGGGCGCGACGTTCGCGTGCCACACCATCTTGTTCGACGTCGACGTGCCGTTGGTGACGAAGAAGCAGTGGTCGGCGTTGAAGATCCGCGCCGCGTTGCGCTCGGCGGCGGCCACCGGCCCGGTGTGGTCGAGCAGCTGCCCCAGCTCGTCGACGGCGTTGCAGACGTCGGCGCGCAGCATGTTCTCGCCGAAGAACTGGTGGAACATCTGGCCGACCGGGCTCTTGAGGAACGCGACGCCGCCCGAGTGGCCCGGGCAGTGCCACGAGTACGAGCCGTCCTGCGCGTAGTCGACCAGCGCGCGGAAGAACGGCGGCGCCAGCGAGTCGAGGTAGGACTTCGTCTCGCGGATGATGTGCCGCGCGACGAACTCGGGCGTGTCCTCGAACATGTGGATGAAGCCGTGCAGCTCGCGCAGGATGTCGTTCGGGATGTGCTGCGACGTGCGCGTCTCGCCGTACAGGTAGATCGGGATCTCGGCGTTCTTGAAGCGGATCTCGCGGATGAACGTGCGCAGGTTGACGATGGCCGGGTCGAGCTCCGGCCCCGGCGTGAACTCCTCGTCGTCGATGGACAGGATGAACGCCGACGCGCGGGACTGCTGCTGGGCGAACTGCGACAGGTCGCCGTAGCTCGTCACGCCCAGCACCTCCATGCCCTCCTTCTCGATCGCGCTGGCGAGCGCGCGGATGCCGAGGCCCGACGTGTTCTCCGAGCGGAAATCCTCGTCGATGATGACGATGGGAAAGCGGAACTTCATCCGTCACTCCTGCGGCGGGCGGCCATGAAAGGAAACGGGGGCGCCCGCTGCCCGGCGGCGCCCCTCGACTGGCCGGCATTGTGCGCCGGCTGGCCGCGAAAGTGTCGACGCAGGTCAAGGAAACGCGGCCCGGAGCGCGGCGCGCTGGCGTCCGCGCAACAACGGGGCCCGGCGCCGGCGGGAGCCGCGGGCCGGCCGGGGTCAGAGGCGGGCCGCGGTGATGGCGACGGCCCCGGCGACCAATGCCACGCCGAGCGGCGTGCGCAGCCGGCGTCCCCACCGGAGGTTCTTCTCCGCGGCCATCACGGCCGCGAGCGCCAGCATCCACGCGAGGTTGCCCGTGCCCACGACGAACATCAGGAGCATCAGCGCCCAGCAGCAGCCGACGCAGAAGAGACCGTGGTCGAGCCCGAGCCGCCACGCCTCCCGCGCGGGCGCGCGGCCGTGCCAGCGCGCCGCGACGAACGCGAACGGCGAGTGGCACGCCTCGAGGCAGCGGTACTTGAGCGCGCTCCACTGGAAGGCGCCCGCCGCCGCCAGCACCGCGGCGGCGATCGCCCAGTCCCAGGCGACGAGCGCCGGCACTCGCACCGCCGCGGAGCGCAGCAGCGCGTCGGCCGCGTGGGCGGCGAGCCCGAAGGCGAGCCACGCGGCGAAGAAGCCGCAGACGACCGCCGCGACGAGCCGGCGCGCGTCCGCGCGGCCGGCGACGATCCGGCGGAAGAGCGCCAGCAGCGGGTACGTCGTCGGCAGCATCATCGCCGCGATCATCAGCACCCACGCGAGCGCGTGCAGCGCCGCGGGCACGACGACGCGGCCTTCCGGGACCGCGCGGCACAGCGCGGCGAGCGCGCCGGAAGTCCCCCAGCCGTCGTGCGCGAAGTAGCGCGCCCAGGGGCTGGCGCCGGCGGCGGCCAGCGCCAGCCACGCCGCGGCCGACAACCCGCCCAGCAGCGCCGCCAGCGCCCACGCGCGCCCGTCGCCGCGCGCGGGCATCGCGCCGTTCTCCTTCCGCGCCGCCGTCGCCGTCATGGCGCAGCCGGGCCGGCCACGCGCGCCTACGCCGAGAACACGAACGTGCTCTGCAGCGCGTTGAAGCCCGAGAGGTCGACGTCGATGCCGAGGCTCGCCTTCTTCGCGCGGTACCGCGACGCCTTGCCGACGAACACCGGGGCGCCGGGCACGGTCGAGAAGATCGTGTCGGCGAGCGTGGTCGTCTTGCCGGCGGCGCTCTTGTACGGTTCGAGCTCGGCGAAGCCGTCGCCGCCGATGCGGATCGTGCCGTGGCCGCCCTGCACGTCGAAGGTGATCGGCACCTTCTCGACCCCGACGACTTCGCCGATCAGCTTCGCGAGCTCCGCCACCGGGCCGCCCTTCTTGCCGGTGTACACGGCGAGAATGGCCTGTTCCTGCGCGGGCGTGACCCGTTCGTCCAGGTAGACGACGGCACGCCAGTTCCCGGCGAGCACGTTCCCGGGAATGTGGTTGATCGTGGCGATCGTGCGCCCCGCGACGTCGACACCGTCGATCGTCCCCTTGTCGAAGTGCCACGCGTTGATCGAGTCGCAGGTCCCGAAGTCCGGGTCCTCCCCCACCCAGCACGGACACAGCACGCGGCAGTTGCAGACTTCGAGCAGGCGTCCTTCGAGGTGATAGGCCATGACGATCCTCCTTTCGCGGGAACGGGGACGGTGACCGCGCGCGGCCGCCGGCGACGGATGCGAGCCTACGCCCGGGGGACCGGCGTGCAACTACGCAATTCTGCGTATCGCCGCCCGTCAGCGGCGCCCGGAGGCGAGCCGAACCGACTCCGGGTGCGCGCGCAGCCGCGCCATCGCGAAGACGCCGAGCGCGGGGCCGACGGCGAGCGGCGCGAACGCGTAGCGCCAGCCGACGGCGTCGACGAGGTGCGGCATCGCGTGGATGGTCGCCAGCGTCAGCGTGAAGCCCAGCGCCGTCTGCACGGTCAGCATCGTGCCGACGCGCGACCGGTCGGCGAGTTCCGCGATCGACGCCGAGAACTGCGCCGAGTCCGCGACGATGCTGATGCCCCAGACGATGCACACGGCGACGAGCCACCCGGGGTCACCGCCGTAGAGGAACCCGATCGTCGCGGCGCACGTGCCGGACACCGTCATCGCCGCGATCGTGACGGCCGTGCGCCCGAACCGGTCGGCGAGCAGGCCCGCGGCCACCGCGCCCACACCCCCGGCGGCGATCGTCGCGAACGCGGTCAGCTTCGCCATGAGGGGCGCGGCGTCCGCCGGCATCGTCAGCGCGAAGCTCGCCGTCAGGAACACGCCGATCCACGCCCACATCGCGTAGAGCTCCCACATGTGGCCGAGGTAGCCCAGGTTGGCGAGCCGCAGCGGCACGTCGCGCCACGCGGCGAGCACCGCCTTCGGGTCGAACGGCGGCACGCGCCCGACGTTGGGCCCGACGCCGGCGAAGCCGATCAGCGCGGCGGCGGCGAGCGCGGTGGCGGACGCGACGGCCACCGGAATCCGCCAGTCGACGCCGCCCAGCGCGTTGACGAGGTGCGGCACCGCGGAACCGAGCGTTAGGGCGCCGACCAGGATGCCGACCATGAGGCCCATGTCGCCCTTCGCCCACGTCGATGCGAGCTTCATGCCGACCGGATACACGCCGGCCAGCGCGATCCCCGTGACGAAACGCAGCAGCGGCGGCCACGCCGACGCGGGATCGGCGGCAAGCAGCAGGGCGTTCGCCACCGCACCCGCCAGCGCGCAGCCGGCGAACAGGCGCCGCGGGTCGACGCGGTCGGGCAGCCCGAAGTACGCGCTCGCGAGGCAGCCGGCGACGAACCCCGCCTGCACGCCGCTCGTCAGCGCCGCCTGCGCGAAGCCGGTCAGCCGGTACTGCGCCGCCAGCGCCGGCAACACGGCCGACGCCGAGAACCAGAGGCCCAGCGCCGCCACCTGGCAGAACGCGATCAGCGCGACCGACGCGAGCTTGGTGGACATCGCCATGCAGGGGCCTCCGGTGCGCGGGGGCTTCGCCGGGCCGGCAGCGTACGGGCGCGCGGGGCGTCGGACGACGGCGGCGCGGCCACGGCTGCGCGAAGTGCGCCCGCGGTCAGATCTTGGGCAGCGTGACGCCCTGCTGGCCCTGGTACTTGCCGCCGCGGTCCTTGTACGAGGTCTCGCACACCTCGTCGGACTCGAAGAAGATCACCTGCGCGACGCCCTCGTTCGCGTAGATCTTCGCGGGCAGCGGCGTCGTGTTCGAGAACTCGAGCGTCACGTAGCCCTCCCACTCGGGCTCGAAGGGGGTTACGTTCACGATTATTCCGCAGCGTGCGTACGTCGAATTGTGCACGAAGATGTCGTTGGCGACGAAGTTCTCGATGACGGGCACGCTGATGTCGAAGACCTCCTCGACGCCGCACGGTTCGATCGCCTCGACCGTGTCCCACACCGGGCCATCGAGCAGCGTCGCGAGTTCCGGATCTGCGGACACGGCACACACACGCTGCGCCGCAGGACGGCCGACCGATTGCGAACGGGTCACGCCCACGCCGAGGCCGTTCAGCGACGCGCCTGCGGTGGCGGCCGCGCCTGCCAGCAGCGGCCACGCCTCGCGTGGCAATGTGTCGAAGTTGCTCCTGGGCGTCGTCGCGAGCGCGTCGAGCGCGGGCAGGATTTCCTGGCGCAGACGCAGATCCTTGACCGATCCGGGGCAGAAGCCGATCTCGCGCGCGAACCGGCGAATCTGCTCGCGGTCGGTGATCTGAATCCGGTGCGCTTCGGTGCCGATTGCCGTGACCTTCTCGCGAACGAGGGAGAACACGCCGAACCGGAGCAGCAGGTGCCGCACGTCGTCGACCAGCCGTCGCGACTTCGAGTAGTACTCGACGAAGGCGCCGTCACCGGAACGGTACACGCCGCCGTCACCGGAGAAGAGCGCCTGCAGGAACAGCCGCACCGACGCGCGCGGCGCCGTGAACACGCACTGCGGGACGAACTTCCCTTCGGCGGTCACCGCGAGGCCGTGGCCGCGCAGCCAGCGCGACGCGCGATTGCCCTCGGGCACCCCGCCGCGGCCCGCGTGGTTGACGATCCGGTAACCGTGCGTCGGCTTGGCCGTCACGCAGCCGAGCCCGCCGGCGGTCACGGAGCGCGTCAGGAGGGCGACCAGCGTCGCATCGTTGCTGGTGAAGGTCGGGCTGTGGCCGGGCGTCCGGCACTGTCCTTCCGAGATCATGAGCCCGAGCAGCGACGCTTCCCAGTCGGGCAGCGGCGTCGTGCCGAACACCGGGATCTCGCGCGGCACCGCGATGCGGTCGCCGGCGCGCAGCGACCCGAGCGCAACCCACCCGTCGAGTTGCCGGAACGGATGGTTGGCCGTCGCCTTGATGCGCAGGCCCGCGCGCGTGCGGAGCTCGATCACCGGTTTGCGGCCCTGCGGGACGAACGCGGAGACGTCGGCCGCAACGGTCTTCCATCCGTCGAGTCCGATCGTGCGGTCGCCCGCGCGCATGTCCGCGATGGACGTCAGCGCCCCGGTACGCGCGTTCACAACGCGTGTGTCGGCCGTGACGCACTTGCCGAGGCAAACCGTCAGCACGTTGCGCGGGATGCGGAAGTACTCGACGGTGCGCGCGAGCGCGAACGAATTGGGCGGGATGATGCAGACGTCGCCGGTGAAGTCGACGAACGAGGCGGCGTCGAAGGCCTTCGGGTCGACGATGGTCGAGTTGATGTTGGTGAAGATCTTGAATTCGCGCGAGCAGCGGATGTCGTAGCCGTAGCTCGACGTCCCGTACGACACGATGCGGCGGCCGTCGACCTCGCGCACCTGCCCCGGCTCGAACGGCTCGATCATGCCGGTCGACTGCGCCATCCGGCGGATCCACTTGTCCGACTTGATCATCCCCTCGCCCCCGAATGCATGCGGCTCTTCGCGCGCTTCACGTCGCCGTCGCGCGCATCGCGTCGCGCCGACGCTCCCGTTTCATTGTAGTCAATGCGGGGCGCAGATCAACTTCGCGCGACACCGGGTGGTTCCCCCCGAGGGCGCTGCGCGCCCTTCCCCCGAGGGGGGCACGCGCCTAGGGGCGGCCCGGCGGCGCTAGCGCGGCGGACACGTCGCCGGCACGAGCGAAGGAGTAGCCGCGCGACGACGGTCGCGCCGGCCGCGTGCGTCACGTGTTCTGGACGACGATGCTCGGGAACTTCGTCGAGAAGTCGGCGGCCTTCTCGGCGACCGAGATCGCCACCTTGCGCGCGATGTCGCGGTAGATCTGCGCGACCGTGCCGTCGGGATCGGCGACGACCGTGGGCCGCCCCGAGTCCGCCTGCTCGCGGATGCGGATGTCGAGCGGCAGCCCGCCCAGGAACGGCACCTTGTAGTCGGCGCACATCTTCTGCGCGCCGCCCTCGCCGAAGATGTGCTCGGGGTGGCCGCACTTCGAGCAGACGTGGATGCTCATGTTCTCGACGATGCCGACGATCGGCACGCCGACCTTCTCGAACATCTTGAGACCCTTGCGCGCGTCGATCAGCGCGATGTCCTGCGGCGTCGTGACGATGACGGCGCCGGTGACCGGCACCTTCTGCGCCAGCGTGAGCTGGATGTCGCCGGTGCCGGGCGGCATGTCGACGACGAGGTAGTCGACCTCGCGCCAGCGCGTGTCCTTGAGCAGCTGCTCCAGCGCCTGCGTGACCATCGGCCCGCGCCAGACCATCGGCGTGTCGGCGTCGATCATGAAGCCGATCGACATCGCCTGCACGCCGTACGCCTCCAGCGGCTCGAGCGTCTTGCCGTCGGTGGACTCCGGGCGGCCGTGGATGCCGAGCATCGTCGGCTGCGACGGCCCGTAGATGTCGGCGTCGAGGACGCCCACCGTGGCGCCCTCGGCGGCCAGCGCCAGCGCCAGGTTCACCGCCGTCGTCGACTTGCCGACGCCGCCCTTGCCGCTGGCCACCGCGACGATGTTCTTGACGCCGGGGACGAGCTTGACGCCGCGCTGCACGGCGTGCGAGACGATCTTCGTCGTCAGGTTCACGGTGACGCGGCCGGCGCCGGGCAGCGCGGCGACCGCCGCCTGCACCAGCTTGCGCAGCGCCTCGTGCTGGCTCTTCGCCGGGTAGCCCAGCGCGAGGTCGATCGTGACGTCGGCGCCGTCGACGGAAACCTTCTTCACCGCCTTCGCGCTCACGAAATCGCGGCCGGTGTTGGGATCGACGACGGACTTGAGACAGGTGGCGACGGCGGCTTCGGTCAATGCCATTGCGGGCTCCGGGCTCCCCCGCGACGCGGGGTTCAAAGCCTTGGAATTCTAGCCGAAATCGGGCGCCCTCGAAGGGCGCGCCGCGGCTTCTTGCTAGAATCGGACCGTTCCCCTGCGCACCGCAAGGTCATCCGTGACGTCGTCCGCCGCTCCCGCGCCCCGCAAGCTCTTCGTCACGACGGCGCTGCCCTACGGAAACGCGCCGTTCCACGTCGGCCACCTGATGGAGTACATCCAGGCCGACGTCTGGGTGCGCTTCCAGCGCATGCAGGGCCACGACGTGCACTTCGTCTGCGCCGACGACGCCCACGGCGCGCCGATCATGCTGAAGGCGGAGTCCGAGGGCATCACGCCCGAGGCGCTGATCGCGCGCGTCGGCGCGTCGCACGCCGAGGACTGGCGGCGCTACGGGATCAGCTTCGACACGACGCACACGACGCACTCGCCGGAGAACCGGGAGCTCGCACAGTCGATCTACCGCGCGCTGCGCGACCGGCAGCCGTCGCTGATCGGCACCAAGACCATCGAGCAGTTCTACGATCCCGTCAAGGGAATGTTCCTCGCCGACCGCTACATCAAGGGCACGTGCCCGAAGTGCGGGGCGAAGGACCAGAACGGCGACAACTGCGAGGTCTGCGGCGCGACCTACGCGCCGACCGAGCTGGTCGAGCCGTACTCGGCGCTCACCGGGGCCAGGCCCGAGCTGCGCGAATCCGAGCACCTGTTCTTCCGCCTGTCCGACCCGCAGGTGATCGCGTTCCTCGAGCGGTGGACGCGGGAGACCCCGCTGCAGCCGGAGGTGTTCAACAAGATCCAGGAGTGGCTGGGCGACGGCGGCCGCGCGCTCAACGACTGGGACATCTCGCGCGACCCGCCGTACTTCGGCTTCGAGATCCCGGACGCGCCCGGCAAGTACTTCTACGTCTGGCTGGACGCGCCGATCGGCTACCTCGCGGCGCTGAAGAAGCACTTCGACTCCGGCGCCGCGCGCCGGGCATGCCCGGGCGAGACGCGGACGTTCGCCGAGTTCCTCGCCGACCCGGCCGTCGAGCAGTACCACTTCATCGGCAAGGACATCGTCTACTTCCACACGCTGTTCTGGCCGGCGATGCTGCACTTCTCCGGCCGCAAGACGCCGACCAACGTGTTCGTGCACGGCTTCCTCGTCATGGCCTCCGGCGAGAAGATGTCGAAGTCGCGCGGCACCGGCGTGAGCCCGCAGCGGTACGCCGAAACGGGACTCAACCCGGAGTGGCTGCGCTACTACGTCGCCGCGAAGCTCAACGAGCGCGTCGAGGACCTCGAGTTCAATCCCGACGACTTCGTCGCGCGCGTCAACAGCGACCTCGTCGGCAAGTACGTGAACATCGCGAGCCGCGCCGCCGGCTTCGTCGACAAGCACTTCGGCGGGGCGCTCGCGTATGCGCCCAAGGCCGCGGACGAGCTCGCGCTCGCCGCGCGCGACGCCCTGAAGCTCGCCGCCGACGCCTACGCCGCGCGCCGCTTCGGGCAGGTCGTCCGCGACGCGATGGCGATCGCCGACCGCATCAACGAGACGTTCGACCAGGCCAGGCCGTGGGTGCTGGCCCGCGACCCGGCGCGCCGCGACGAGCTGCAGCACGTGTGCTCGCGCGCGCTGGCGGGCTTCAAGCTGCTCACCGTGCTGCTGGCGCCGATTCTCCCGGTCACCGCCGGCCGCGTGGCGCGCGAGCTCTTCGGGCTCGGCCGCGCGTTCACGTGGGCCGACGGCGCCGTGCTGCCGGACCGCGTCGGCAAGTACGCGCACCTGCTGGCGCGCATCGACCCGAAGCAGATGGACGCCCTGCTCGACGCACCGGCACCCTCACCCCAACCCTCTCCCGCTCGCGCGGGAGAGGGAGGAAGGGCCGCGCCTGCGGCGACGCCTGCCGCAGGATCTCCCTCTCCCCAGCGGGGAGAGGGCCGGGGTGAGGGGGCGACAGAAGCCGCCACGATCACCATCGACGACTTCGCGAAGGTCGACCTGCGCATCGCGCGCATCGTCGACGCCGCACACGTCGAGGGCGCCGACAAGCTGATCCGGCTGACGCTCGACGTCGGCGAAGGGCGGCACCGCACGGTGTTCGCCGGCATCAAGGCGGCGTACGACCCGGCCGCGCTCGTCGGCCGGCTCACGCCCATGGTGGCGAACCTCGCGCCACGCAAGATGAAGTTCGGCCTGTCCGAGGGCATGGTGCTCGCCGCGTCCGGCGACGGCCCCGGAATCTTCCTGCTCGCGCCCGACGCCGGCGCGGCGCCGGGGATGCGCGTCAAGTGAGCGCGGCCGCGGCGCCGGTGCGCCTGCTGCGCGCGAGGTAGGCCGGCGGCGGCGGACGACGGGTGGACGCCCTCGATCTCGTCGTCACGGCGATCGTCGCGTGGCTCGCGCTCGGGCTGCTCGGCCTGGTGCGGTCGCGCCACCTGCCGTACGTCAGCCGCGTGCTGTTCCCTGCCGGCGGCGCGGTCGGCCTCACGCTGGCGGCCGTGGCCGTCGCGGCGATCGGCGCGCCGCCGCAGGCGATCGTGCTGCCGCTCGGCCTGCCCGACCTGCCGTTCCACCTGCGCATCGACGCGCTGTCGGCGTTCTTCCTCGCGCTGCTCGGCGCCACCGGCGCCGCGGTCTCCGTCTACTCGGCCGGCTACTTCCGCGCGAGCGACGGGGCGGCGCCCGGGCTCGTCTGCCTCGAGTACCACGCGTTCCTCGCCGCGATGGCGCTGGTGCTCGTCGCCGACGACGCCTACGTGTTCATGGTCGCGTGGGAGACGATGGCGCTGGCGTCGTACTTCCTCGTGACCACCGAGCACCGGATCCCGGAGATCCGCCGCGCCGGGTTCCTGTACCTGACGATCGCCCACATCGGCGCGATCGCGATCCTGCTCTGCTTCGGCGTGCTGCAGGGCGGCGGCGGCGACTACACGTTCGACGCGATGCGCACGATCGCGCTGCCGGGCGCGTGGCCGTCGGTCGCGTTCTTCCTGGCGCTCGTGGGGTTCGGCGCCAAGGCCGGGCTGCTGCCGCTGCACGTGTGGCTGCCCGAGGCGCACCCGGCCGCTCCGTCGCCGGTCTCGGCACTGATGAGCGCCGTGATGCTGAAGACGGCCATCTACGGCCTGCTGCGCGTGACGTTCGACCTGATGCACGCCCAGCTGTGGTGGTGGGGCGTGGTCGCGCTGACCGTGGGCCTCGTAACCGGGCTGTTCGGCGTCGTGTTCGCGGCCGTGCAGACGGACATGAAGCGGCTGCTCGCCTACTCGTCGATCGAGAACATCGGCATCATCGTCGCCGGCATCGGGCTCGCGATCCTGTTCCGCGCCTACGCGAAGCCGCTGCTCGCGGCGATCGCGCTCACCGCGGTCCTCTACCACGCGCTCAACCACGCGTTCTTCAAGAGCCTGCTCTTCCTCGCGACCGGCTCGGTCCTGCACGCGACGAAGGAGCGCAACCTCGGCAGGCTGGGCGGGCTCATCCACCGGATGCCGTGGGTGGCGTGGCTGGCGCTCGTGGGCACGCTCGCGATCGCCGGGCTGCCGCCGTTGAACGGCTTCGTCTCGGAGTGGCTGCTGCTGCAGGCCTTCCTGTTCACGCCGACGCTGCCGCAGTCGTTCGTCAACATGCTGGTGCCGGTCGCGACGGCGGCGCTGGTGCTGGCGGTGGCGCTGGCCGCCTACGTGATGGTGAAGTTCTACGGCATCGTGTTCCTCGGCCGCCCGCGCGAGGCCAACCTCGCGTACGCGCACGACGCCGGGCCGTGGGAGCGCGCGGCGCTGGCCTACCTGGCCGCCGGCTGCGTTCTGCTCGGCCTGTTCCCCGTCCACGTGATCGCGCTGCTCGACCCGGTGAACTCGCTGCTGGTCGGCGCGAGCGCCGTGCCTTCGGGCCCCCGCAGCTGGCTGCTGCTGGCGCCCGTCGATGCCGACCGCTCGAGCTACAGCCCGCTCATCGTGCTGGTCGTGATCGCCGCGACCGTGCTGCTGACCATCCAGCTCGTCCACCGCTTCTACCACGGCCGCGTCCGGCGCGCCCCGCCGTGGGACTGCGGCTTCCCCGGACAGACCCCGCGGATGCAGGACACCGCCGAGGGCTTCGGGCAGCCGATCCGGACCGTGTTCGAGCCCTTTTTCCGCATGGAGAGGCATCTGCCGTCGCCGTTCGACGCGAAGCCCGTGTACTCGGTGAAAGTGGAGGACCCGCTCTGGCACCGGCTCTACGTGCCGATCGTGCGCGCCGCGGAGGTCTTCGCCCGCGTGGTCGGCCAGATCCAGCAGGGGCGGATCTCCGTCTACCTGACGTACAGCTTCTTCACGCTGCTGGCGCTGCTCTTCTTCGTCCGGTGACCGCGCGATGACCGTCTCCGGCGTCCTGTCCCAGCTGCTGCAGGTCGCGGTCGCGCTGATGCTGGCGCCGCTGCTCGTCGGCTGGATCGCGCAGTGCCGCGCGTGGCTGTCGAACCGGAGCGCGCCTTCGCTTCTCCTGCCCTACCGCACGATCCGCAAGCTGTTCGCCAAGGATGCCGTCGTCGCCGGCAACGCGTCGCCCGTGTTCCGCCTGACGCCGTACGTCGTGTTCGGCGCGATGTGCTGCGCGGCGGCGATCGTCCCGTCGCTCGCCACCGACCTGCCGTTCGCGCGCGCCGCCGACGCGATCGCGCTGGTCGGCCTGTTCGCGCTCGCCCGCGTGTTCATGGCGCTGGCGGCGATGGACATCGGCACGGCGTTCGGCTCGCTGGGTGCGCGCCGCGACATGTTCATCGGGTTCCTCGCCGAGCCGGCGCTGCTGATGGTGCTGTTCACGGCGTCGCTGCTCTCGGGCTCGACGTCGCTGCCGGAGATCGTCGACACGCTCGGTCACCGCGAGTTCGGCATCTACCCCAGCCTCGCGTTCGCCGGCGTCGCGTTCACGATGGTGTCGCTCGCCGAGAACGCGCGCATCCCGGTCGACAACCCCACCACGCACCTCGAGCTGACGATGATCCACGAGGCGATGCTGCTCGAGTACTCGGCGCGCCACCTCGCGCTGCTCGAGTGGGCCGCGGCGCTCAAGCTCTTCAACTACTCGTGCATCGGGCTCGCCATCTTCTTCCCGTTCGGCATCGTCAGCGGCACGGACTGGCTGGCGCTGCTCGGCGCGGCGCCGCTGCTCGTCGCCAAGCTCGCCATCGGCGGCTTCGCGCTGGCGCTGGTCGAGACGCTGTCGGCGAAGATGCGCATCTTCCGCGCGCCCGAGTTCCTCGGCACCGCGTTCATGCTCGCGGTGCTCGCGATGCTGGTGAACCTTCTGCTGGGCGCCTGAAATGGGACGACCCCCACGCTCGCCGCGCTCGCTGCCCCCCAAGGGGGCAGGTCAGTCCCTCGGGACGGCCCTTCGGGAACGCGGACGACCCCCACGCTCGCTGCGCTCGCTGCCCCCCAAGGGGGCAGGTCAGTCCCTCGGGACGGCCCTTCGGGACTGACGCCGTGGCGACGCTGCCGCTCTGGGCCCAGCTGATCAACCTGCTCGCCGCGGTGCTGCTGCTGCTCGCCTTCGCGATGCTCGCGCAGCGGCGCGTCGTGTCGCTGATCGACCTCTTCGCGTGGCAGGGGCTGGCGCTCGCGTGCTCGACGGCGATCGTCGGCTGGGCGACCGGCCAGCGCCACCTGTACTTCTCGGCCGTGCTGACGCTCGTGCTCAAGGTCGCGCTGCTGCCGTGGATCCTCTACCGGCTGGTCCGCAAGCTCGACGTCAAGTGGGACGTCGAGGGGCTCATCAACGTGCCGACGACCATGATCATCGGGCTCGTGCTGGTCGTGTTCTCGTTCAACCTCGCCGTGCCGATCTCGCAGCTCGCCAGCACGGTGACGCGCGCGACGCTGGGCATCGCGATGGCCACGGTGATGCTGTCGTTCCTGATGATGATCACGCGGCGCAAGGCGATCCCGCAGGTCGTCGGCTTCCTGTCGATGGAGAACGGCCTCTTCTTCGCCGCCACCAGCGCCACCTACGGGATGCCGATGGTCGTCGAGCTGGGCATCGCGCTCGACGTGCTGGTGGGCATGCTGATCCTCGGCGTGTTCTTCTTCCAGATCCGCGAGCAGTTCGACAGCCTCGACCTGCAGCATCTCGAGAAGCTCAAAGAGCCGGAATGATCGAGATCCTCCTCGTCCTCGGGCTGCCGCTCGCCGGCGCCGCGCTGCTGGCGCTCGTCGGCGACCGGCGCAGCGCGCCGCAGGTGAACGTCGCCGTGAGCCTGGCGACGTTCGTCGCCGCGGCCGCGCTGACCGCCCGCGTCATCCGCGACGGCCCGCTGCTGGTCCTCGACCGGCAGTTCTTCGTCGACCCGTTCAACGTGTTCCTGGTCGCGCTGACCGCCTTCGTCGGCTTCACGACGTCGATCTTCTCGCAGCCGTACATGCGCATCGAGGAGGAGCACAAGCGGCTGACGCCGGCGCGGCTGCGCCTCTACCACGCGATGTTCCAGCTGTTCAACTTCACGATGCTGGTGGCGCTGCTCACCAACAACATGGGCATCCTGTGGGTGGCGATGGAGGCGGCCACGCTGACGACCGTGCTGCTGGTGTCGCTGTACCGGACGCCGGCGTCGCTGGAGGCGGCCTGGAAGTACTTCATCCTGTGCGGCGTCGGCATCGCGCAGGCGCTGTTCGGCACGATCCTGCTCTACTTCGCGGCCGAGAAGCTGCTGGGCGCCGAGGGCGGCGCGCTGCTGTGGACCGAGCTGAACGGCGTCAAGGGCGACCTCGAACCGACGGTGCTCTCGCTCGCGTTCGTGTTCCTGCTGGTGGGCTACGGCACCAAGGTCGGGCTCGTGCCGCTGCACAACTGGCTGCCCGACGCGCACGCCGAAGGGCCGACGCCGGTGTCGGCGGTCCTGTCCGGCCTGCTGCTCAACGTCGCGCTGTACGCGGTCGTGCGCTGCAAGGTGCTGGTCGAGGGCTCGGTGCAGACGTCGTTCGCGCGCGAGCTGATGATGGGGTTCGGGCTGCTGTCCGTCGTCGTCGCCGCGTTCCTGCTGATGCGGCAGAAGGACATCAAGCGGCTGTTCGCCTATTCGTCGATCGAGCACATGGGCATCGTCACGTTCGCGTTCGGGATGGGCGGGCCCGTCGCCAACTTCGCCGCGCTGCTGCACATGACCGTGCACTCGCTGACCAAGTCCGCGATCTTCTTCACCGTCGGCCACGCGACGCAGAAGACCGGCACGCAGGTGATGGACGACATCCGCGGCCTCGTCACGATCAGCCCGATGCTCGGCTGGGGCCTGGCACTCGGCACGCTGGCGATCCTCGGCATGCCGCCGTTCGGCGTCTTCGCGAGCGAATTCCTCGTGCTGACGACGGCGATGCGCGAGCAACCGTGGGCCACGCCCTTCCTGCTCGGCGCGCTCGGCCTCGCGTTCGCGTCCGTGTTCTCCAGGATGCAGCCGATGGTGTTCGGCGAGACGACGGCGAAGCGGCTGCCCGTGCGGCCCGCGATGGCCCCGGTGTTCGTCCACCTCGCGCTGGTGCTGATGCTCGGCCTGTGGATTCCGCCGTTCCTCGCCGACTGGTACCGCGAGGCGGCGCGGCTCATCGGATGACGGCGGCGACGCGATGAACCTCTCGCCGCTCGGGCTCACGGCCGCCGCGCTGCCGTCGGCCATCCCTGCGCGCCGCGCGTCGGCGAGCTCCGGGCAGCTCATCGCCGCGTGCCGCGTCGCCTGGGAGCAGGACGGGCGGCTCGTCGCGCTGTGGCTCGCCGACGAGCGCGACCGCGACCGCGGCTGGTGCCTGCGCGTGCTGCTGCAGGACGCCGACGGGCTCACGCTGATCGAGCACGCGATGCCGGACGGCGACGTCCACTACCCGGACCTGGCGCCGATCTTCCCGTCCGCCAACCGGATGCAGCGCGCGGCGTTCGACCTGACCGGCATCCCCGCCGACGGCGACGACCAGCGGCCGTGGCTGTGGATGGCGAGCTGGCCGATCGACCAGTTCCCGCTGCGGCGCGATTTCGCGGCACAGGCGAAGTGGCAGCCCGGCGAGGAGGAGTACGCGTTCGTCCGGGTCGCGGGCGACGGCGTGCACGAGATCCCGGTCGGCCCCGTCCACGCCGGCATCATCGAGCCCGGCCAGTTCCGCTTCCAGGTCGTCGGCGAGAAGGTGCTGCGGCTCGAGGAGCGCCTCGGCTGGGTGCACAAGGGCATCGAGAAACGCTTCGAGGCGATGAGCGTCGCCGACGGCTTCCGGCTCGCCGGGCGCATCAGCGGCGACAGCACCGTCGCGTACGCGTGGGCGTACGCGCAGGCGGCCGAAGCCATCGCGGGCGCGGAAGTGCCGGCGCGCGCGGCCTGGCTGCGGGCGCTGCTGCTCGAGCGCGAGCGGATCGCCAACCACCTGGGCGACTTGGGCTACCTCGGCAACGACGCCGGCTTCGCGTTCGGGCTCGCGCAGTTCTCGCGGCTCAAGGAGGACGTGCTGCGCACCAACCTCGCCGTGTTCGGCCACCGGCTGCTGATGGATCTGGTGGTTCCCGGCGGCGTCGCGCGCGACCTCGACGCCGCCCACGTCGAGCGCATCCGCGACGAGTGCGCGATGCTCGACCGCGAGGTGCAGGCGATCCGCGACATCTACAACGACCACGCGGGCGTGCAGGACCGCTTCCGGAACTGCGGACGCGTGCCGCCGGCGCTCGCGCGGCAGCTGGGGCTCTCCGGTCTCGCCGGCCGTGCGAGCGGCCAGGCGCGCGACCTGCGCTGCGACTTCCCGGTCGCGCCGTACGACGCGCTCGACGTGCGCGAGGCCGTCCTCGCCGACGGCGACGTCGCGGCCCGCGTGGCCGTGCGCTTCGCCGAGGTCGCGGAGTCGCTGCGGCTCGTGCGCGCGATCCTCGACAGCCTGCCGGCGGGCGACGTCGGCGCGCCGCTGCCGGCCGTTCCCGAGCACCGGCTCGGGCTCGGGATGGTCGAGGGCTGGCGCGGCCCGGTGCTGGTCGCGCTCACCACCGGGGAGGGCGGCGGCATCCGCCGCTGCCATCCGCAGGACCCGTCGTGGGCGAACTGGCCGGTGCTCGAGCACGCCATCATCGACAACATCGTTCCCGACTTTCCGCTCATCAACAAGTCGTTCAACCTGTCGTACAGCGGCCATGACCTCTAGGCAATTGGGGTCAGAGCTGAATTTCCGGGCGCACACTTCGCGAATCGATACCAACGTGCCGGAAATTCAGCTCTAGGCAATTGGGGTCGAGCTGAATTTCCGGGTGCACACTTCGCGAATCGATACCAACTTGCCGGAAATTCAGCTCTGACCCCAATTTCCCGACCCCGACACCGATGCTCTACATCCTGAAGCAGATCGCGAAGACCGGCATCCGCACGGAGCCCGCGCCCGCGCCGGCCGCCGAGGTGGTGGTCGTGGCAAGGCTGCAGGAGCGCATCCTGCGCACGCTCGGCCGCGCGCTGACGATCCGGCAGGTCGACGCCGGGTCGTGCAACGGCTGCGAGCTCGAGATCCACGCGCTCTCCAACCCGTACTACAACATCGAGGGGCTCGGCATCCGCTTCGTCGCGAGCCCGCGGCACGCCGACCTGCTGCTGGTGACGGGGCCCGTGTCGAAGCACATGGCGATCGCGCTCAAGCGGACGTACGACGCGACGCCGGACCCCAAGCTCGTCGTGGCCGTCGGCGACTGCGGCTGCACCGGCGGCATCTTCGGCGAGAGCTACGCGAGCCTCGGGCGCGTGGCCAACGTGCTCCCGGTCGACGTCGAGATACCGGGCTGCCCGCCGACGCCGACGGCGCTGCTCGAGGGCATCCTTGCCGCCGTCACTGCCGCCGCCGGGGCTGCTGCCGCGCCGGCGACCGATGCCCCCGCCGCCGGCGCGCCGGCGCCCGGCGACACCGGCGATCGCGCCTAGCTCAGCAGGTCCCCCGCCGCCTTCCGCCCGCGCGGCGCTCGCGGCGCCGGCTCGGCCTTGCCGTGGCGCTTCGCCTCGGCGTCGAGCACGGGCTTCAGGTAGTGCCCGGTGTAGCTCGCCGGCGTGGCCGCGACTGCCTCGGGCGTGCCCTGCGCGACGATCCCGCCGCCGCCCGCGCCGCCTTCCGGCCCGAGGTCGACGATCCAGTCGGCGGTCTTGATGACGTCGAGGTTGTGCTCGATGACGACGACCGTGTTGCCGTGGTCGCGCAGCCGGTGCAGCACGGTGAGCAGCAGCTCGATGTCGTGGAAGTGCAGGCCGGTCGTCGGCTCGTCGAGGATGTAGAGCGTGCGCCCGGTGTCGCGCTTGGAGAGTTCCAGCGCCAGCTTGACGCGCTGCGCCTCGCCGCCCGACAGCGTCGTCGCCGACTGGCCGAGCGTGATGTAGGACAGGCCCACGTCGACCAGGGTCGCGAGCTTGCGCGCGACGGCCGGCACCGGCTCGAAGAACGCGTGCGCCTGCTCGACGGTCATCGCGAGCACCTCGTGGATGTTCTTCCCCTTGTAGCGGATCTCCAGCGTCTCGCGGTTGTAGCGCTGGCCGTGGCAGACGTCGCACGGGACGTAGACGTCCGGCAGGAAGTGCATCTCGACCTTGATGAGGCCGTCGCCCTGGCACGCCTCGCAGCGGCCGCCCTTGACGTTGAACGAGAAGCGGCCCGGGCCGTAGCCGCGCTCGCGCCCCTCCTTCACCTGCGCGAACAGCTCGCGGATCGGCGTGAACAGGCCCGTGTAGGTGGCCGGGTTCGAACGCGGCGTGCGGCCGATCGGGCTCTGGTCGACGCTGATCACCTTGTCGAAGTGCTCGAGGCCGTCGATCTCCGCGTAGGGCGCCGGCTCCTCCGCGCTGTCGTACAGGTGGCGGGCCACGGCGTGGTACAGCGTGTCGTTGATGAGCGTCGACTTGCCGGAACCGGACACGCCGGTCACGCAGACGAAGAGCCCCACCGGCAGCGCGAGCGTCACGCCGCGCAGGTTGTTGCCGGTCGCGCCGGTGATCGTGAGCGCACGGCCGGGGTCGGCGCGGTGCCGCCGCGCGGGGATCGGGATCTGCCGGTGGCCGGCGAGGTACTGCCCGGTCAGCGAATGCGCCGCGTGCCGGATGTCGTCGGGCGTGCCCTGCGCGACCACCTGCCCGCCGTGCTCGCCGGCGCCCGGCCCCATGTCGACGACGTAGTCGGCGGCGGCGATCGCGTCCTGGTCGTGCTCGACGACGATGACGCTGTTGCCGAGGTCGCGCAGGTGCTTCAGCGTCGCCAGCAGGCGGTCGTTGTCGCGCTGGTGCAGGCCGATCGACGGCTCGTCCAGCACGTACATGACGCCGGTGAGGCCGGAGCCGATCTGCGACGCCAGCCGGATCCGCTGCGCCTCGCCGCCCGAGAGCGTCTCCGCCGAGCGGTCGAGCGCCAGGTAGTCGAGGCCGACGTTGTTGAGGAACGTGAGGCGGCTGACGATCTCCTTGACGATGCGGTCGGCGATCGCCGCCTTCTGCCCGTCGAGCGCCAGGTCGCGAAAGAACGCCATCGCGCCCTTGAGCGGCAGCGCCGAGACCTCGTAGATCGGGCGCGCGCGCTCGCCGTCGCCGACCTTGACGAAGCGCGCCTCGCGCTTGAGGCGCGTGCCGCCGCACTCGGGGCAGGGCTTGTTGTTGAGGTACTTCGCGAGCTCCTCCCGCACCATCACCGAGTCGGTCTCGCGGTAGCGCCGCTCGAGGTTGGGGATGATGCCCTCGAACGCGTGCTCGCGTACGAGGGGCTTGCCGCGGTCGGAAAGGTAGGTGAACGGGATCTTCTCGTCGCCGGAGCCCGCCAGGATCACGTTCTGCACGCGCTCGGGCAGCTTCGCGAACGGCCGGTCGACGTCGAAGCCGACGTGCTTCGCGAGGCTTTGCAGCAGCTGGAAGTAGAACTGGTTGCGGCGGTCCCAGCCGCGGATCGCGCCCGACGCGAGCGACAGCTGCGGGAAGGCGACGACGCGCTTCGGGTCGAAGAAGCTGATCGAGCCCAGCCCGTCGCACTTCGGGCACGCGCCGAGCGGGCTGTTGAACGAGAACAGGCGCGGCTCGAGCTCGGCCAGCGCGTAGTTGCACACCGGGCACGCGAACTTCGCCGAGAACAGGTGCTCGCGCGCCGCCACGCCCTCGTCCGTGAGCTCGACGACGATCGCCCGGCCGTCGCCGTGCCGCAGCGCGGTCTCGAACGACTCGGCGAGCCGCTGCTTGAACTCCTCGCGCGCCTTGAGGCGGTCGACCACGACCTCGATCGTGTGCTTGGTCGACTTGGCGAGCTTCGGCGCCGCGTCGATCTCGACGACCTTGCCGTCCACGCGCACGCGCGCGAAGCCCTTGGCGCGCAGCTCCGCGAAGAGCTCGAGGTGCTCGCCCTTGCGGTTGACGACGACCGGCGACAGGATCATGAGCCGCGTCTCCTCGCCGCCCGGCGCCGCGAGCCCCAGCGTCGCGTCGACCATCTGCGAGATCGTCATCGCCGCGAGCTTCTGCTCCGGATGGTCGGGGCAGTACGGGTCGCCGACGCGCGCGTACAGCAGCCGCAGGTAGTCGTGGATCTCGGTCACGGTGCCGACGGTCGAGCGCGGGTTGTGCGACGTCGCCTTCTGCTCGATGGAGATGGCGGGCGACAGCCCCTCGATCAGGTCGACGTCGGGCTTCTCCATCAGCTGCAGGAACTGCCGCGCGTACGCGGACAGCGACTCGACGTAGCGGCGCTGCCCCTCCGCGTACAGCGTGTCGAACGCGAGCGAGCTCTTGCCCGAGCCCGACAGCCCCGTGATCACGATCAGCCGGTGCCGCGGCAGGTCGAGGTTCAGGTTCTTGAGGTTGTGGGTGCGGGCGCCGCGGATGCGGATGGTGTCCATGCAGTGCGATCTTCTCGTGGAGCCTGGGGGTGCGCGAGCGAGCGCGGGGCGCGGCCCCGCAATCCGCCGTCCGGCCTAGTCCCGACGGCCAGGGGACGAGCGGCGAACCTGTTAGTATATTGCGTTTCGGTCACACGCCTCCAGCCTTTCGTTTCCTTCATGCCAGACGCCGCCGCATCGACCTCACCGCGCGTCCCGATGTCGGCGGTGGAGAAGCGCGCGACGGTCGGCCTGGCCGGCATCTCCGGGCTGCGCCTGTTCGGCATGTTCGTGATCCTGCCGGTGCTCGCGCTGTACGTGGAACGGCTGCCTGGCGGCGCCAGCCGCGTGCTGCTCGGTACCGCCCTCGGCATCTACGGGCTCACGCAGGCCGCGCTGCAGGTGCCGTTCGGCTGGGCGTCCGATCGCTGGGGCCGCAAGCCCGTCGTCCACTTCGGGCTCGCGGTCTTCGCGGCCGGCAGCGTCGTTGCGGCGCTCGCCACCGACATCGCGTGGATCATCGTCGGCCGCGCGCTTCAGGGCGCCGGCGCGATCTCCGCCGTCCTCATCGCGATGGCCGCGGACCTCACCCGCGACGAGGTGCGCACGCGCGCGATGGCGGTGATCGGCATCACGATCGGCACCACGTTCGCGCTGTCGCTGATCGCCGGGCCGGTTCTCACCGCGTGGATCGGCGTGCCGGGCATCTTCCTGCTCACCGGCGCGCTCGCGCTCGCCTCGATGGCCGTGGTCCGCTACGCGATCCCCGACGTCCCGCGCCCCGCCGGCGCGCACGCGGTCCCGCCCGGCGCGCTCGCGCGCGCGCTGCGCGACGGGCAGCTCGCGCGCCTCAACTACGGCGTGTTCGCGCTGCACGCGGTGCTGATGGCGCTGTTCGTCCAGGTGCCGTTCGCGCTGCGCGACAACGGCCTCGCCGCCGACCGGCACTGGCTCGTGTACCTGCCGGTGCTCGTCGTCTCGGTCCTGCTGATGCTGCCGTTCCTGCGCCGCGCCGACCAGCCGGCGCGCGGGAAACGCATCTTCACCGGCGCGGTCGCCACGCTGCTCGCCGCGCAGGTCGCGCTCGCGCTGTCGCAGCATTCGCTGGCCGCGCTCGCCGTCGCGCTGACGCTCTTCTTCGCCGCGTTCAACCTGCTGGAGGCGACGCTCCCGGCGCTGATCTCCAAGTGCGCGCCGGAGGAGATCCGCGGCACGGCCGTGGGTGTCTACTCGTGCCTGCAGTTCCTCGGCACGTTCGCCGGCGGCCTGGCCGGCGGCTGGCTGGCGCAGCACTTCGGCGCGGCGTCCGTGTTCGTCCTGGGCGTCGCCCTGGCCGCGATCTGGTTCGCGGCGAGCGCGACCATGACGATGCCCCCGGCGCGCTACCGGTCCAACTATTCGATGGGAGAGACATGACATGGCTTCGGTGAACAAGGTGATCCTGCTCGGCAACCTCGGCCGCGACCCGGAGACGCGCTACACGACCGGCGGGGACGCCGTGACCAACCTCAACATCGCCACGTCCGAGCAGTGGAAGGACAAGAGCGGCGAAAAGCAGGAGCGCACCGAGTGGCACCGGGTCGTGCTGTTCGGGCGGCAGGCGGAGATCGCCGCCGAGTACCTGAAGAAGGGGCGTTCGGTCTACATCGAGGGCCGGCTCCAGACGCGCAAGTACACGGACAAGGAAGGCGTCGAGAAGTACTCGACGGAGATCGTCGCCGACCGCATGCAGCTGATCGGCGGCGCCCGCGACGGCGGCGGTGGCGGCGACGCCGACTTCGGTGGTGGTGCCGGCGGCGGCGGCGCGCCCGCACGGCGCGAGGGCGGCGGCAAGCCGGCCGGCGGTGGTGCCGGTGGCGGCGCGAAGAAGAACGTCGACGACTTCGACGACGACATTCCGTTCTAGCGAACCGTCCCGCAGCGGCAGCGGGAGCCCCTGCGCGGCGCGTGCAGCCGGTCGCCGCGAACGCGTGGCTAAGCGGCTGCCGGCGCCGCAATCGACACGGCGGCGACGCCCGGAGTCACCGCGATCACTCCGCCGCCCAGGCACACGTCGCCGTCGTAGACGACGAGGTACTGCCCGGGTGTGGGCGCCCACTGCGGCGCGTCGAACGTCGCGCGCAGTCCGCCCTCGGCTTGTGCCAGCGTGCACGCGGCGTCCGGCATCCGGTAGCGCGTCTTGGCGCCGAAGCGGGCAGGCAGCGCGGGCGCGCGTCCCGCGATCCAGTGCGCGTCGATCGCGTCGACTTCGCGCCGGTACAGGAGCGGATGGTCGTGGCCCTGCACGGCGATCAGCGCGTTGCGTCCGGCATCCTTGCCCGCGACGAACCACGGGGCGTCGGTGCCGTGCCGCGTGCCGCCGATGCCCAGGCCCTGTCGCTGCCCCAGCGTGTAATACGCGAGTCCCTGGTGCCGTCCGACCGTGGCCCCGTCCGGCGTGACCACGGGCCCTGGCGTGCGCGGCAGGTAGCGGGCGAGGAAGTCGCGGAACGGGCGCTCGCCGATGAAGCAGATGCCGGTCGAGTCCTTCTTCGCGTGGGTCGGGATGCCTTCGCGCTTCGCGATCGCGCGCACCTCGCGCTTCGTGAGCTCGCCCAGCGGGAACAGCACGGGCGCGAGTTGCCGCTGTGTCAGCCGGTGCAGAAAGTAGCTCTGGTCCTTGGTGTCGTCGACGGCCTTGACGAGCTCGACGTGCGCCGGGTCGCCGGCGGCGCGCCGCACGCGCGCGTAGTGGCCGGTCGCGACGTGGTCGGCGCCGAGGCGCAGCGCGTAGTCGAGGAACGCGCTGAACTTGATCTCGCTGTTGCACAGCACGTCGGGATTGGGCGTGCGGCCGGCCTCGTACTCGCGCAGGAAGTGCGCGAACACGCGGTCGCGGTACTCCGCGGCGAAGTTCACCGCCTCGAGCTCGATGCCGACCACGTGCGCGACCGACGCGGCGTCGACCAGGTCGGCGCGCGACGTGCAGTATTCCTCGGTGTCGTCGTCTTCCCAGTTCTTCATGAAGACGCCGATCACCTCGTACCCCTGCCGCTTCAGCAGCCACGCCGCGACCGACGAGTCGACCCCACCGGACATGCCGAGGACGACGCGCAGGCGCCGGGCCGTCACGACCGCCCCGCGGGCATGGCGACGTCCTGCACGAGGTGGAGCGGCCAGCGCACGCCGGCCCGGTGATCGTCGAGGCAGCGCAGGACGAGCGGGCTGCGGTGTTCCGCGCGCCGGGCGACGATCTCGTCGTAGGTCAGCCAGAGAGCGCGCACGATGCCGCGGTCGAGCGGCCGCGCCGGCTCGTGCGCCTGCGCGTCCCCGGCAAACGAGAAGCGCACGAACGCCGCGCCGGAATCGGGCGCCTCCCAGCGGTAGATGCCGACGAGCGCGGTGGCCGCGACGCGCCAGCCGGTCTCCTCCAGCGTCTCGCGCGCGGCGGCGGCAGGCAGCGACTCGCCGGCCTCGAGGTGTCCCGCCGGCTGGTTCAACCGCACGCCCGCGCGCGTCTCTTCCTCGACGACGAGGAAGCGGCCGGCGCGCTCGACGATGGTCGCGACGGTGACGGCGGGACGGGCGGGAACGAGCTCGGTCATGCGAACGGGATAGCGGAGTGCGCGCGGCTGCGCGGCGGAAAAAGAAAGAGGCAGGGCGCGCACGCCCTGCCCCTTCGAACTGCCAGGAACGCCGGGCTACTTGCCGGCGGTCGACTTCTGCTGCAGGTCCTTCTCGAGCTGCTTCTGGCCTTCCTTCGACTTGAGCTCGACGTTGGCCTTCGGCTGGCCCTTCGACTCCGCGACGTTGGCCTTCTGCTGCGCGGCCGTGCCGGCGACGCTGCCCGACGGGTTGTCCGGGTTGACCATCTGCTTGTTGACGTTCTTGATCGCGTCCTTCTTCTCCGCCGTCGACATCTTCGCGGTTTCCTTCGACGCCTTGACGTTCGCCTTCTGCTGCTCGGCGGTGGCTTGCGTGCTGGCCGAGCTGCCCGAGCCGGCCTGGGTCGCGGCCTTGACGTCCGCCTGGCGTTCCTGGGCGGTCGGCTTGGCGGGGGCGGTCTGGGCGGCGGCGACGCTGGCGAAGGCGCCGGCGATCAGTGCAACGAGAAGCTTGTTCATTTGCGGATCCTCTGTGGTTTCGGGTTGGGACAGGAACGGACTGCTTTCTTCACTTCGTGGGCTTCTGAGTGGTCGTGGTCGCGTGGGACGCGGACTTGGAGTTCTTGGCCTTCTTGTTGTTGGGTTGCGCGGTTCCGACGGGGATTGACCTTGCCGAGTTCGTCGCGCTGCGCGTGCGCCCCGACGGCGTCGGGACGCCTGCGCGTGGCGCGATGGCGGCGGCGCTGGGCGCCGGTACTACTTCCAGCGGCGCCATCCACTTCACCTACCGGTCGCTTCCCGCAGTACTTTCGAACAATCGACACCGACAAACCGTGTCGTGCGGCCTTAACGGACGCGCAACAATCGCGGTTGACAACGCCTCCACTGCTGCGACCACGGGGCGTCGCGTCATTTTACTTGAACAATCAATGGTCTAGGAATATTTTTCGACGTCCGGCCCCAAGCGGCGTCGATTGGGTGCATTTTTGCAACATCGCGGCCCTCCCTCCCCGGAAGGACCGCGGGCCCCGCGAGGTTCAGCCCTCGCGGGGCCGCAGGGCCATTTCGTGCTGCAGCCACTCCCGCAGCAGCGGCACGGTGACCTGCCGCTTGCCCGCGAGCGCGTACCGGTCGAGCGCGGTCAGGGTAGCCACGAGCGCCCCCATGTCGCGGCGGCCGTGCACGAGCAGGTAGGCGATCACGTCGTCGCCGAGCCGGAAGCCGCGTTCGCGGGCGAACCGGGCAAGCGCGGCAGGCTTGTCGGCGTCCGTCAAGGGAGCGACCTCGTAGACGAGCCCCCAGCCCAGCCGCGTGCGCAGGTCGTCGCGCAGCGGCAGGCGCGCCGGCGGCCCGGCGGCCGCCGCGACGAGCTGCCCCCCCGACGCCTGCAGGCCGTTGAAGAGCGTGAACAACCGTGCCTGCGCCGCAGGATCGGCACGGTCGACGTCGTCGACCGCCACGAGCGCGCCGGGCGCCGGGGGCTCCGCCGGTGCGGTCGCCGGATCGGCGTGGAACGCGGCAGACCGGCCCGGCGCAGCCGCGGCAACCGCCGCGCGCAGCAGATGGGTGCGCCCGGCACCTGGCGGGCCCCAGACGAGGATCGCCGTTTCCGCCACCTGCCCGGCCGCGGCCCGGGCGAGCACGGCAACCGCTTCCGCATTGGGCCCGGCGACGAAGCTCGCGAACGTCGGCGCGACGGGCGCGGCGAGGTCGAAGATCAGCTGCTGCATGGAGGGCTACTGCGCCCCGCGGTAGACGGGCGACGCGAGGTACGCCGCCCGCAGGTGCCGCAACCCCACCAGCAGCGCCGCCGACACCGGCAGCGCGAGCAGCACGCCGGCGAACCCGAACAGCTGCCCGAACGCCAGCAGCGCGAAGATCACCGCCAGCGGATGCAGTCCGATCCGGTCGCCGACGAGCCAGGGCACCAGCACGTAGCCTTCGAGCAGCTGTCCGACGCCGTAGACCGCGAGCACGGCCAGGAAGGCCGGCCAGCCCGACCACTGCAGCAGCGCCGCGACCACGCCGAGCACGAGCCCCAGCCCGAAGCCGACGAACGGAACGAACACGAGCAGACCGGTGAGCAGGCCGATCGCCAGCGCGCGGTCGAGGCCGGCGAGCCACAGCGCCCCCGCGTAGTACACGGCAAGCACGACCATCACCGAAAGCTGGCCGCGCAGGAATTCGGCCAGCACGCCGTCGATGTCGGCGACGATCGCGCGCACCTTGGCGTGCCAGGCGCGCGGCACCAGCGTGTCGAGGCGCCCGGCGATCATGTCCCAGTCGCGCAGCAGGTAGAACATCACGACCGGGATCAGCACGACGTTCACGAGGATCGACACGACGAGGAGGCCGCCGGCCGTCACGCCCGACAACAGGCGCAGCGAGAGCGCTCGGGCGTCGTGCATGTGCTCGGCGACCAGCGCTTTCAGCGAGTCGAAGTCGAACGACGGCGCGGTGCCGAAGTGCTGCTGCAGCCACGGCGTGACCCGCGCCGTCGCCTGCGCCGCGAGGTCGGGCAGGCGCCGCGCGGCCTGCGCGAACTCCGCCTGCACGAGGGGCACCAGGACGAGGAACAGCGCGAGCAGCAGGAGGCCGAAGAGCGCTACGACCAGCGTCGTCGCGAGCGCGCGCGGCACGCCCCGGCGGGCCGCCCAGGCCACGATGGGCGTGCCCAGGTAGGCGAGGATCGCGCCGATCAGGAACGGCGTCAGCACCGGGCCCAGGTACCGCAGCGCGAGGACGACGACGAGCGCCGCGCCGGCGATCCACGCGTAGTTGCGCAGCGTCAGCGGTGGGCGCGCGGCGCGCGCGGGCGGCGCGGCGGCGGCATCGCGTGCGGGGCGGGCCGGCGGGGCGGAATCCGGTGCGGGCGGCGGAGGCTGGGTCATTTTCCGGTAGAATCCGGCGCGTTCGCGCGAAGTCCCCGCGGCCGGCGCGCGCCGGCCCGGCGGGTACCGGATTGTAGAGCCTTGCCCCGTGCGCGCGGCGCCGGTGTGGCCGCCGGCGCTTCCACCCGACCGCGCGCGCCCCGGCGCGCCAAGGACCGCCCTTCCGCCATGTCCCCTCCCGAGCCCAAAGAGCGCCACTCGTATCGCGACGCCGGGGTCGACATCGACGCGGGCGACGCGCTGGTCGAGCGCATCAAGCCGTTCGCCAAGCGGACGATGCGCCCGGAAGTGCTGGCCGGCATCGGCGGCTTCGGCGGGCTCGTCGAGATCGGCAAGCGCTTCCGCGAGCCGGTGCTCGTCGCCGGCACGGATGGCGTGGGCACCAAGCTGAAGCTCGCGTTCGCGCTCGCGAAGCACGACACCGTCGGCATCGACCTGGTCGCGATGAGCGTCAACGACGTGCTCGTGCAGGGCGCCGAGCCGCTGTTCTTCCTCGACTACTTCGCCTGCGGCCGGCTCGACGTCGACGTCGCCGCCGCCGTGATCAAGGGCATCGCCGCCGGCTGCGAGCAGGCCGGCTGTGCGCTGATCGGCGGCGAGACCGCCGAGATGCCCGGCATGTACGCCGAGGGCGAGTACGACCTCGCGGGCTTCGCGGTCGGCGTCGTCGAGAAGTCCGCCATCGTCGACGGGCGCGGCATCGCGGCCGGGGACGTGATCCTGGGCCTCGCGTCGTCGGGACCGCACTCGAACGGGTTCTCGCTGATCCGGCGCATCGTCGACGCGAGCGGCGCGGACCTCGCCGCGCCGTTCGCCGGCTCGACGCTGGGCGCCGCGCTGATGGCCCCCACGCGCATCTACGTGAAGCCGGTGCTGGCGCTGATGCACGAGCTGCCCGTCAAGGGCATCGCGCACATCACCGGCGGCGGCCTGGTCGAGAACGTGCCGCGCGTGCTGCCGGCGGGCCTGCAGGCGCGCCTCGCACGCAGCGCGTGGACCCGCCCGGCCATCTTCGACTGGCTGCAGCAGCAGGGCAACGTCGCCGACGACGAGATGCACCGCGTGTTCAACTGCGGGATCGGCATGGTCGTCGTCGTCGCGGCCGGCTACGCCGAGCGCGCGATCGCGCGGCTCGCCGCCGCCGGCGAGCGCGCGCTCCCGATCGGCACGATCGTCGCGCGACCGCCGGGCGAGCCGCCGACGGTCGTCGTCTGACGGCACCGCGCGGGGACGCCTCCCGATGCCGATGCCGCGCCGCATCTGCGTGCTGATCTCGGGCCGCGGCTCGAACCTCGAGGCGCTGCTCGCGGCGATGGCGGCCGGGACGCTGGGCGGCGCGATCGTCGCCGTCGTCTCCAACCGCGCCGACGCGCGCGGGCTCGCGGTGGCCGCCGCGCACGGCGTGCCCGCGCAGGTGCTCGACCACCGCGGCTTCCCGTCGCGCGACGCGTTCGACGCGGCGCTCGCCGACGCCGTCGCCGCGTACGCGCCCGACCTCGTCGTGCTGGCGGGCTTCATGCGCGTGTTGGGCGCCGCCTTCGTGCGCCGCTTCGACGGCCGCCTCATCAACATCCACCCGTCGCTGCTGCCCGCCTATCCGGGCCTGCACACGCACCGGCGCGCGCTGGCCGACGGCGCGCGCATCCACGGCTGCACCGTGCACTTCGTGACACCCGACGTCGACGTCGGGCCCATCGCCGCGCAGGCCGCCGTGCCGGTCCTCCCCGGCGACGACGAGGACGCGCTGGCGGCGCGCGTGCTCGCCGCGGAACACGCGCTGCTGCCCGCGGTCGTACGCTGGTACTGCGCGGGCCGCCTCGCGGTCGCCGGCCGCCAGGTGCGCGTGGCCGGCGAGCGCAGCGACCGCGACGCCGTGCTCGCCGTGCCGCTGCCCGACTGACTCCCGCGGCGGCCCGACTGGACCTCGCCGAGGCGGGGTGCCGCCCCCGACCTGCCGTGACCACCGCCGCCGCCTCGCTCCCGCTGCCCGCACTGCTGCGCGATGCGCAGGCGCGCGCGGGCGTCCGCGTGCGCCGGGCGCTGGCGACGGCGCTGGTGATGTCGCTCGCCGTCCACGTCGCGCTCACGTTCTGGCCCGTCGAGACCGCCACCGCGCCCGACGCGACGCCGCTGACGGCCACCATCACCGCGCGGCCGCCGCCGCCGCCGGGGGCCGCCGCGCCGGCCGCTCCGAAGCCCAGGGCGCGGCGGACGTCGCCGCTCGTCCCGGCGCCGCCCGCCACCGTGGCGGACACC
>JBGAMF010000094.1:0-16244 GCA_044223185.1 Casimicrobiaceae bacterium
CCGGCCGCACCGGCCCCGACAAGGCTGCGGGATCAACAGGTTGTGCAGCAGCACCCCCTTCCGGAAGCGATGGTCATGTCCGTGGATGTCGCGCAGCAACTCGCCGTGTTCAAGCGCGGCGCCGACGAACTGCTGGTCGAGAGCGAGGTCGCGGGCAAGCTCGCGCGCGCTCAATTGACCAACCAGCCGTTGCGCATCAAGCTCGGGCTCGACCCGACCGCGCCGGACATCCACCTCGGGCACACGGTCGTGCTCAACAAGATGCGCCAGATGCAGGACCTCGGGCACCAGGTGATCTTCCTGATCGGCGACTTCACGTCGATGATCGGCGACCCGTCCGGCCGCAACGACATGCGCCCGCCGCTGTCGCGCGAGCAGATCGAGGACAACGCGAAGACGTACCACGCGCAGGCGTCGAAGGTGCTCGACCCCGCGCGCACGGAGATCCGCTACAACTCGGAGTGGAGCGAGCCGCTGGGGGCGGCGGGAATGATCAAGCTCGCGGCAAAGTACACGGTCGCGCGGCTGCTCGAGCGCGACGACTTCGCCAAGCGCTTCGCAGCCCAGCATCCGATCGCCGTGCACGAACTGCTCTACCCGCTGATGCAGGGCTACGACTCGGTCGCGCTGAAATCCGACATCGAGCTGGGCGGCACCGACCAGAAGTTCAACCTGCTGGTCGGCCGCGAGCTGCAGCGCCACTACGGCCAGGAGCCGCAGTGCATCCTGACGATGCCGCTGCTCGTGGGCCTCGACGGCGTCGAGAAGATGTCGAAGTCGAAGGGCAACTACATCGGCATCACCGATCCGCCCGGCGAGATGTTCGGGAAGCTGATGTCGGTGTCGGACGTGCTGATGTGGCGTTACTTCGAGCTCCTGTCCTTCCGCACGCAGGACGAGATCGCCGCGCTCAAGCGCGAGTGCGACGGCGGGCGCAATCCGCGCGATGCCAAGGTGCTGCTCGGCAGGGAAATCGTCGCGCGTTTCCATTCGACCGCGGCGGCCGACGCGGCGCTCGCCGAGTTCGAGTCGCGGTTCCGCGACCACGCGCCGCCCGAGAACATGCCGGAGGTCGCGCTCGCGACCGCGGGCGCGGGCCTGCCGATCGCGCAGATCGCGAAGCAGGCGGGACTGGTCGAGTCCACCTCGGAGGCGCTCCGCCTCATCGCGCAGCGCGGGATGAAGGTCGACGGCGACGTCGTCGCCGACAAGGCGTTGGTGCTGCCGGCAGGCAAGACCTTCGTCGTGCAGGCGGGCAAGCGCAAGTTCGCGCGCGTCACGTTGACCTGACCCGGCGCGGTCGCGGCCGCGGGAGGACGCGATGAGGTTCCTGTCGGCGCTCGTGTACGCGCTGCTCATGAACGTGATCCCGTTCGTCGAGGTCGTCGCCACCGGCCGCTCGCCGGCGGTGCTCGTGCTGCTGTACTGGTTCGAAACGGCGCTGCTGGTCGCCACCGGCGCGGTGCGGATCGTCGCGCACCGCCGCGCCACCGGCAAGGCCGGCCACTACGCGGCGATCGGGACGACGTCGGACCACCACGCCGACGCCGCCTCCACGCGGCGTGCGCTCGCGGACGAGAGCGCCTACCTGCGGAGCTTCCTCGGCATCACGGTCGTCTTCACGATCGCGCACGGCGTGTTCGTCGTGGTACTCGTCTTCCTGGCCCGGATCGCCGGCCCCGTCTCGTGGGCGGATGCGCGCGCGGCGCTGTACTACGCGATCCTCGTGCAGGGCGCCTTCCTGCTGTGGGACCTGCCGCGCATCGCGCAATGGAGCTTCGCCGAGCTCTCGCGCAACGTCGGCGGGGTGACGCTGCGCGTGCTCGTCACGCAGCTCGGCCTGATCTTCGGGCTGGCGGCGGTCGGCCTGACCGGATCGCCGTGGGGACTCGTCGGCACGTTCGTGGCGATGCGCGCCCTCTGCGACGCGTGCCTCGCGTGGCTGCAGGGCTTCGTGAAGCAGCGCGACCTTCCGCCGGGCCTGGCGCGCGTGCTCGCGCGCACCAGCAGGCAGTCGCCGGCGTCGCTGGAGGCGGAGTTCGACGCGTTGAAGGCGGACGGTGCCGCGGTGGAGGCGCTGCTCGAGCTGCCGATCGACGAGGCGCGAGGTCCGGCGGGCCGTAACCCGGGTGCCGGGCGCTAGCCCGCACCTTCGCTGCGCGCGGAGCCGCCTCCCGCGCGGGCCGCGTCAGGCCGACATGCCCGGGTTGCCGGCCATGCCCTCGATCACGGGGAGGTTGAGCGTGCGCGGCGGGATCGTCTTCTTCGCGCGCAGGTAGCGCGCGACGACGTCCCAGATCGCCTCGCCGCCGGCGGCCCTCGCCTCCTCGGACACCGGCGCCCAGCCGGCAACCTTGTACGTCTTCGCCGCGTCGATCGGCTTGCCGGCGAGCTCCATCCGCGAGATGCGCGCGCCGGCGCCCTTCCGCGGGTCGATCGCGTACTTGAGGCCGCCGACGCGCACCATGTCGCCGCCCTGCTGGTAGTACGGGTCCGGGTTGAACAGGTTGTCGGCGACGTCCTCGAGGATCGCCTTCAGCATCTCGCCGGTCAGCTCGCTGACGGTCACGTACGGGTACGTGATCGCCGTCTGGTCCATCAGGTGCTCCATCCGGATCGGCTGGCCCGGCAGGATCGTCGTGCCCCAGCGGAAGCCCGGCGAGAACGCGATCTCCGCGTTCTTCTCGGCGAGCAGCGCCTCGAGGATCAGCTGGTCCGACGTGCCGTTGAAGTTGCCGCGCCGGTACAGCAGGCCCTCGGTGACCGCGAGCGGCTCGGCGAGCTTCGCCGCGTACGGCGCGCGCGCCTTGTCGATCAGCGCCGCCATGGCGGCGTCCGCCGGCAGCAGCGCGCTGAACACCGGCAGCAGCCGGTAGCGGAAGTCCGCGACACGGCCGCCCTTGACGTCGAGGTCGAGCACGGCGAGGAACTTGCCGTTGCTGCCCGCGTTGGTGACGAGCGTCCGGCCGCCGCGGTTGGCGACGAGCGTGGGCTGCGGCACGCCGTCGTGCGTGTGGCCGCCGAGGATCGCGTCGATGCCGGTCACCCGCGACGCCATCTTGAGGTCGACGTCCATCCCGTTGTGCGACAGCACGACGACGACCTGGGCGCCCTTCGCGCGCGCCTCGTCGACGACCTTCTGCATCTCCTCTTCCTGCACGCCGAACGTCCACTCGGACACGAAGTAGCGCGGGTTGGCGATCGGCGTGTACGGAAACGCCTGGCCGACGATCGCGACCGGCACGCCGTTGACCTGCCGGATCACGTACGGCTTGAACACCGGGTCGCCGAAGTCCGTCGTCTTCACGTTCTGCGCGACGAAGTCGACGCGGCCGGCGAAGTCCTTGTCGACGATCTCCCTGACGCGGTCGGCGCCGAGCGTGAACTCCCAGTGGCCGGTCATCACGTCGACGCCTAGCAGCTTGCACGCGTCGACCATGTCCTGGCCCTTCGTCCACAGCGCCGTGCCCGACCCCTGCCACGTGTCGCCGCCGTCGAGCAGCAGCGCGCCGGGGCGCGTGGCCTCCAGCATCTTCACCAGCGTGGCGAGGTGCGCGAACCCGCCCACCTGCCCGAACGCCTTCGCGGCGTTCGCGAAGTCGAGGTACGTGAACGCGTGCGCGTCGCGCGTGCCGGCCCTGATGCCGAAGTGCTTCAGCAGGTGCTCGCCGACGAGGTGCGGCGGCTGGCCTGCCGCCGCGCCCACGCCCAGGTTCACGTTGGGCTCCCGGAAGTAGACCGGCAGGAGCTGCGCGTGGCAGTCGGTGAAGTGGAGCAGCGGGACGTTGCCGAACGGCTTGACGGCGTCCGCGTAGAACGCGGGGCCGGCCGCGGCGCCCTGCGCGGAGACACTGGACACCGGCAGCCCGGCGGCGGCGGCCGCGGCGACGGCCTGGAGGAATTCGCGGCGGTTCATGATTCAGCCTTCACGACGAGGCCGCGCGACGCACGAGACCCGCGGCGCACCGGCGTCCTGCCGGTGCCCGCAGATCCCTCGTCGCTTCGCTTCTCGGGATGACCGCGCGACCGCGGGTCGCGCGGTCACTTGTTGACGGGCGAGTTGGGGTCCATCAACAGCGCGACCAGGTCCTTCACCTGCTGCTCGGACAGGATCTGGCTGTGGCCGAAGCGCGGCATGAGCGAGCACGCGTTGTAGGCCTCGGCGTTCCAGATCTTGCCGTACGCGTACTTGCGCACCTCGTCGTTGTACCCGCGCAGCTTGCCGAACTGGTAGAGCGACGGGCCGATCGTGCCGTAGGACACTTCCTGCGGCGCCAGCTGGTGGCACGCGTAGCAGTTGCCGCCGACCGGGCCCTTGGGGTCGTCGGAGAACTGCTTGCCGCGGCCCTCCTGCGCGATCTTCTCGCCGTTCTTCCAGTCGCCCAGGTACTTGCCGTCGGCCGGCCACTTGATCGAGGAGAAGTTCGCCTTCTCGATCGTGCCGACGACGTCCTTCGGCGGCACCGCGGTCGCGTACTGCGAGCACAGCTTCTGCGTCTCGTCCTGGTCGAGCCGGTCGAGGCCCGCCTGCCCGCGCGCCTTGAACGAAGTCTTCAGCATCGCCGCCGCCTTGGCGTTGACTTCCGCGTCGGTCGGCGCGGTCGCGCAGCCGATCACTGCCGCAGCGGCACCCGCGGCGACCGCCCACCCGATGATTCGCTTGTCCATGGTCGGTCTCCGGTCAGCGCTTGATCGCGGGCGCGTCGAACGCCGCGCCATTGGCGTTCTTGGCGAGGAACATCGTCAGCGCGATCGACGCATCGGACGTGAACTCGAGCTCGGGGAAGCGCTGCTGGCGGAAGCAGTCGTACAGCCGCCACTGGAACGAGCGCAGCTCGCCCTGCGACACGCGGTAAGCCGGCCACGTCGTGTACGCCTTCTGCGCGCCCGCCTTGTTGGTCAGGTTCGGCAGGTCCTGCAGCCGGATGCGCTTGCCGTCCTCGCCGTGGCAGGTCGCGCACGAGAAGTCGTGCGGGCCGCCGCGGAAGAAGAAGATCTTCTCGCCCACCCGGTAGGCCTCGGCCTCCTTGGGGTGCGTGCCGGCGACGTTCATCTTGATGCCGCGCGACTCGGACGTGACGAAGGCCACCAGCGCCTCCATGTCCGACTTGCGGTCGGCCCCCGCGCCGTAGGGGCTCTTCTTCGCGTCGGCCTCGGTGTAGCCCTGCAGCTTCACCATGCACCAGACGAGCCGCGTCTCGAGGTCCATCACGCGGTCGGCGTCGGCGAAATGGCGCGGCAGCTCGGCGTACGCGCCCTTGACGACGCCGGGCCCGAGCCCGAGGTCGCACTTCTCCAGCGTGACCTTGTTGGGGCCGCGCGGCGTCTTCCACAGGCCCTCGCCGCGGGCCTCCCACAGCTCGGCCGGATTGCCGTCCTGCAGCGCGGCACGGTACTTGGCGATCTCGTCGACGGCAGACGTCTGCGCGAACGCGGCGCCGACGGCGAGGGCGGTTGCTGCCGACAACAGGACGCCGCGGGCGCGGGCCCGCCACGGGGACTTGCTCATCGTTCGCCTCCTAAGGTTGGCTGCGCCGGGCGCACGCCGCACCCGGGTCCGGGGCCGTCGTCGCCGGCGCGCCCCTCGCGGGGCGCGGCCGGTCGCGCGGCCTTCGTCGTTCTCGCCTGCTCGCGCGCGCCCCTACGCGATCGTCGCTTCGTCGGTCCGCTTTTCGCCGCGGTTGTCGACCCAGGTGATCTGCACCTTGTCGCCCTTCGCCCCGCCCTTGAACTTGAACGACAGGAACGGGTTCTTCGAGATCGCCGGACCCCACTGCGCGGCCAGCACCGGCTTCCCGTTGTGGGTCGCCGTCACGGTCTGGATGAACCACCCCGGGATCACCTTGCCCGCCGCATCCTTGCGCTGGCCGGTCTCCATCTCGTGGCTCATGAGTACCTTCACCTCGGTCGCGTCGCCGACGACGTTGGCGCGGATTCGCATCGGATCTGCCATGGCTTGCTCCTGTTCTGTGCCGGTGCGCAGCGGGTCAGCCGCCGCAGCCGCCCAACGTGACCTTGACTTCCTTGGTCGCGACGTAGTACTTCCCGTCGGCCTTGACCAGCGCGTGGATGTTGGAGCTCTGCCCCATCTTGACCCGCGTCGACACCGTGGGCTCGGTGCCCGCCGGGAGTTCGAACACCGCGGCCAGCGCGTTCGGGTTCTTCTCGACCAGGATCGCGATCGACTCGGTTCTCGGCAGCGAGCTCGACACGCCGATCGGCACGACCGCGCCGTTCTCCGCGATGTCGGGCGTCTGCACGAACGCGATGTCCTTGCTCTGCGCCGGCGCGCCGCCGCCCAGCGCCTTCATCACCTCGTCGAGCGTCTTCGCCTCGAACGCGTTCTTGTTCCACGCCTGCGCGAGCGCGTCGCCCGGCTTCAGGAACCCCGCGGCGGCGAGCAGCGTGAACAGCGTCACGCCGCCGCCGGTCTTCAGCACCTCCCTGCGATGCATGTCCATCTTTCCACCTCCTCCGAGAACCAGCGTGCGATTGTAGCGCCGGGCGTGCGCCCCGGGATGCCCTGCTGCGTGCAGGAAATTCTGCCAGGCGCCACCGGGCGCCGGGCCCCGGGGCGCTGCACGCCCCGCCTGCGGTACTGCTGCTGCCGGCCCGCGCGGCTTCGGCGTCAGTGGCGGGCGGCGAATTCCAGCAAGTCGCGGCGCAGCGGCGCCTGCGTGTCGAGGCGGCTCGCTATCCGCTCGCACATCCGGCGGCAGATCCCGACGAACTCCTGGTCGGCCATCCGGTAGAACACGGCTTGCCCCTCGCGCCGGCGCTCGACGATCCCCGCGTTGAACATCAGCGACAAGTGCCGCGACACGTTGGTCTGGGTCGCGCCGGTCGCCGCGACGATCGCCGACACCGACTGCTCGTCCTCGCAGATGGCGTGCAGGATCTTCAGCCGCGTGGGCTCCGCCAGCACGGCGAAGTACCGCGCCACCACTGCCAGCACCGGGTCGAGCCCGTCCGCCGCACCCGCCCTGGCCGGCACCCCTGTCCCGCGCCCGGCCTTCGCTGCCCGCCTGATCGCCATTTGAACATGAGCATATGCGCATATTCGGCGCATCGTCAATGGGTGCCGGCCGACACGAGCCCAAGGGAGGCTGACGCGATAGTCGCGCGTCGCGGGTCGGGCGGCGCGCAGGACGTCGGCCAAGGGAGGCCGCCGTCGCGGCGGCGTTGCAGGCGGCGCGGTGCCGGGAGGGGGCGGCCGCCGCGCGGGCGCGTCAGTGCAGGACCGCGGCCGCGAGGAAGCGCACCAGCGCGCCGTTCCTCAGGCGGAACACGCCTTCGCCGACGCGTTCGGCGCCTTCGACCTCGGCCCGGGTGAGCTCGATCTCCGTCTCGCCGTTGCGCGCCTCGACGACGACGTCGTCGGCGACGGTGAACTCGTCGGGCACGCGCACGTAGCCGGTCGCGAACACGACCCCGTCGATCATGACGAAATCGGCGCCGGACATCGTGTCGAACAGGCTCTGTGTCTGCATCGCTTCCCTCTCGCACCGGGTCGCCGCGCGAACGGCCCCCCTCGGTAACCGATATCGGGGCGGCGGCGGGCCGGTTCAACCGCCCGCCGCGGCCCCTGCGTGCGAAGAAGCAACGGCGCGGCCACGCCGCTGCCGACCGTGTCTGCCCGGAGGCTCCCGGAACCGGACGGGCGGCGGGGACCTCTAGCGCGGCCCGTCCGCGCCGGCGGGGGGTTCGGGCGGCACGGTCAGCGTCGCCGCGACGGCCCGCGCGGCCTCGGGCAGCGTCCACGCCGGCGCGACCGCCACGGCCGGTGCCGGGCCGAGTGCGGCCTGCACGCGCTCGCGCTGCGCGCTCGACTGCGGCTGCAGCGGCAGCGCGAGGCGCGCGCGTGCCGCAGCGGTTGCGGCCAGCGTGCGCGTGGCCACGGCACCGGCTCCGCGGTTGGCGCACAGCAGTGCGCCGGTCTCCAGCGCCTCGATCAGTTGCGCCTGCGCGCCGGCCTCGGCCAGGATGCGAATGCCCTCCGCCGCCATGCCGTCCGCGCCGCCGGCATCGCCGTCCGCGTGGGCGAGCGCCGCGAGGCTGGCAAGCGCCGTTCCCGCCACCGCGCGGAACGGCAGGCGGCGGCCGAGGTCGAGCGCGCGCGTGAAGTGAGCGCGTGCGGTGGCAGGGTCGCCGCGCTTCAACGCGAGCTCGCCCAGGTTCGACTCGCCCATGCACTCGACCGCGCCGACGCCGTGCGCCCGCGCGAGCGCCAGCGCGCGCCCGTGGTAGTCGAGCGCACGCTCCCACTCGCCGACGTCCATCGCGATGGAGCCCAGGTTGAGCAGTGCCGTCGCCTCGGCCGGGCGATCGCCGACGCGGCAGAAGAGCGCGAGCGCCTGCTCGTGCAGCGCGCGGGCCGTCGCGAGGTCGCCCTGGTCCTGGCGGACGTTGCCGAGGCTCCCCAGCGCCGCCGCCGCGTCGCGTTCGCGCCCCTGCGCCGCGAACGCCGCGCTCGCCTCCTCGAGCCGGCGCGCCGCTGCGCCGAGGTCGCTCTGGTTCTTGGCGAGCGCCCCGGCCGCGTACAGGGCGTCGGCGCGGGACGGCGTCGCCGCGGCCGCCGCCGTCGCCGCGAGCGCGCGCTCCGTGTGCTCGCGCCCTTCGTTGACGCGCCCGGTCAGGTGCCAGTAGCGCCACAGCTTCGCCGCGAGCGCCAGCGCCTCGTCGCCGGGCACGGCGCGACCGGCCGTCCACGCGAGCGCCGCGCGCAGGTTGTCGAGCTCGGCGTCGAGCCGCGCGATCCACGCCGCCTGCTCCGGCCCGCGCAGCGCGTCGTGCGCGCGCGCGCCAGGTCGGCGCACCACGCCGCGTGCGCGTCGCGCACCGCCGCCGCGTCGTCGCCGGCGGCGAGCCGGTCGCGCGCGAACTCGCGGATCGAGTCGAGCATCCGGTAGCGCGTCGCGTCGGCGCGCGCGTACGCGACGACCAGCGACTTCGCGACCAGTGCGTCGACGGCCGCCACCGCGTCGCCGGCGTCCGCGCACACGAGCGGCACCGCGTCGAGCTCGAAGCCGCCGGCGAACACCGACAGGCGGACGAACTGCATCCGCTCGCCGGGTTCGAGCAGGTCGTACGACCACGCGATCGTCGCCTCGATCGTGCGCTGCCGGGCCAGCTGCGCGCGGTGGCCGCCGGTCAGCAGCCGGGTGTGGTCGTCGAGCTGCCGGCCGATCTCCGCGACGACAGCGCGCGCATGCGTGCGGCGGCGAGCTCGATGGCGAGCGGGATGCCGTCCAGGCGCCGGCACAGCGCGCCGATCGCCTGCAGGTCCGCTGCGGCCGGTGCGAAATCCGGCCGCGTGTCGCGCGCGCGCTCGACGAACAGGCGCACCGCCGGCGCGAGGCCGGGCGCGGGGTCGTCGTCCGCCGGCACGGCGAGCGGCGCCAGCGGGTACACGCGCTCACCCGCGATGCGCAGCGGCTCGCGCGACGTCGCCAGGACCGCGAGCCCCGGCGCGGTGGCGAGCAGCGCCGCGGCAAGCGCGGCGCAGGCGCCGACCACGTGCTCGCAGTTGTCGAGGACGAGCAGGAGCTGCCGGTCGGCGACGTGCGCAGCGAGCGCCGCGGCGGCGGGCGTGTCCGCGTCCTCGCGCACGCGCAGCACCTGCGCGGCCGTGGCCGCAACCTGCGCGGCGTCGGTGAGCGGCGCCAGGTCGACGAGCCACGCGCCGTCGGCGAAGCGGTCGAGCGCGTCGGCCGCCACCTGCAGCGCGAGCCGCGTCTTGCCGATGCCGCCCGGCCCGGTCAGCGTGACGAGGCGGCCGCCGTCGAGCCGCGCCCGCACCTCCGCCGCGTCGGCGTCGCGGCCGAGGAACGACGTCAACTGCAGCGGCAGGTTGTTGGGCGTCGCGTCGAGTGCGCGCAGCGGCGGGAAGACGTCCGGCAGCGCCGGGTGCGCGAGCTGGTAGAGGCGGTCGGCGCGCTCGAGGTCGCGCAGGCGCGCCCGCCCGACGTCGACGAGCCGCGCGCCGTCCGGCAGCCGGGCGCTCGCCGCGTCCGCGGTGGCCTGCGACAGCAGCACCTGCCCGCCGGCCGCCGCGCCCATGATGCGCGCGGCGCGATTGACTGCGGGGCCGAAGTAGTCGCCGTCGCGCGCCTCGCACGCGCCGGTGTGCAGGCCGCAGCGGGCGCGCAGCGGCAGCGCGTGGGCCGCGGCGAGCGCGGCCAGGCCGACCTGGAACCCGACGGCGGCGGCGACCGCCGCCGCGGCGTCCGCGAAGGCCGCGTGCAGGCCGTCGCCGACGGACTTGACCACGGTGCCGCCGTGCGCGGCGACGACGTGCCGGGCGAGCGCGTCGTGCGCGGCGAGCGCCGCGCGCATCGCGTCGGGCGCGCGCTCCCACAGGCGCGTGCTGCCCTCGAGATCGGAGAAGAGCTGGGTGACGGGGCGGCCGGCGGCCGCGGCCGCGGCGGGCGTGTCGGCGGGAGCCGGTCCGGCGACCACGGTCGCGGCGGCTGGCGCGCTTAAGCGACCAGCGCGCGCACGAAGTTGGGCAACGCGAAGGCGGCGCGATGCGTGTCGCCGTTGTAGAACTGGAGGTCGCCGATGCCGCGCTGCGCGACGCGACGGTCGACCTGCAGCGGCGTCATCGTGCGCGGGTCGAGCAGCGCGGAGCAGCACGCCATCATCCACAGCCCGCCGTACAGCGGCACCGACGTCAGGTACGGCGCGACGACCGGGAACGCCGAGCGCAGGCTCCCGATCGTCGCGCGGATGCGGTCCGGGTGCGCGACGGGGCTCGCGATGTGCAGCGTCAGCGCGCCCATGGGCGCCAGGCGCGCCGCGCACGCGCGGTAGAACTCCGGCGTGTACAGCTTGAGCGACGGCCCGCCGGCGTCGGTCAGGTCGAGCACGATGAGGTCGTACTGCTCGGCCGACTCGCGCACGTGCGCGAAGCCGTCGCCGATCTTCAGCGTGAGCCGCGGGTCGTCGAGGGCTCCGCGGTGCACGCTGGTGAGGTACTTGCGCGAGATGTCGACGACGGCGAGGTCGAGCTCGGCCAGCGTCACCGACTTGACGGACGGGTGCTTCAGCAGTTCCTCGGCCGAGCCGCCGTCGCCGCCGCCGACGATCAGCACGCGCTCCGGCTGCGGGTGCGTCACCGCCGCCGGGTGGACGAGGTTCTCGTGGTAGAAGAACTCGTCGCGCTCGGACGTCATGAAGTGGCCGTCGAGCCGGAACAGCTTGCCGAACGGCACCGTGTCGTGGACCTCGACCGTCTGGTACGGCGAGTTGAAGCGCTCGTACTGGCGGGCGCTGCGGACGAAGAAGCCCCAGTCGTCCGTCATGAACTCGGTCATCGCGCCGGGCGCGATGTAGCCGGCCGGCGGCGGCGTGCCGTCCGGCCGGTCAGGCATCCTTCCCCCCGCGGTGGATCGAGTGGAACTTCGTGCGCTGCGGACGCAGCGCGGCCTCGAGCGCGCGGAAGAGCTGCTCGGCCTTCGCCGTGTTGTCGGTGGTCAGGTTGCAGACGTAGACGTCGACGGTGACGAAGCCCGCCTCCGGCCACGTGTGGATGGCGACGTGCGACTCGGCCAGCAGCACGGTGCCGGTGACGCCCTGCGGCTCGAACTGGTGGAAACACTCGCCGACGACCGTGAGGCCGGCGGCACGCGCGGCGCCCACGCAGAGCGCGCGCAGCGGCGCCGCCTGCGTGAACTCCGGCG
Source organism: Casimicrobiaceae bacterium (assembly GCA_044223185.1). GTDB lineage: Bacteria > Pseudomonadota > Gammaproteobacteria > Burkholderiales > Casimicrobiaceae > VBCG01. Next base: position 11,682 of record JBGAMF010000094.1, read on the forward strand.
TGTCGGCCGGGCACCCGTACCACTCGCCCAACAGATGAATGCCGTCCATTTACCGTTCCCTTCGATGGCCGCCGCGCCGGGCGACACCAGCCGTCGCCCGTTGCGGAACGATCCGGCCTGATCCGGCGCCGGCGACGCCGCCGCGCGACCGATGCCGGTGCGGCCGGGCCGGTTTTGCCCGACGATCGAATTCGTCCAGAGAAAACGTATAATTATCGCACACGAATTGCGCGGAAGCGACGATCTCCGGTCGTTCCGCAATGCGTCAAGCGTGCCGGCCGCTGGACCGGCCGCTTCCGTCCACGCCCTTCCGCAGGCCGCAAACCATGAGCGCTCCGACCGCCGCACGCGCCTCCGACGTTGAACTTGCCAACGCGATTCGCGCGCTCGCGATGGACGCGGTCGAAAAGGCCAAGTCCGGGCACCCGGGCATGCCGATGGGCATGGCCGATATCGCGGTCGCGCTGTGGCACCGCCACCTCGCGCACAACCCGGCCGACCCGCACTGGCCCGACCGCGACCGCTTCGTGCTGTCCAACGGCCACGGCTCGATGCTGCAGTACGCGCTGCTGCACCTCACCGGCTACGACCTGCCGATGGCCGAGCTGGCCGCGTTCCGCCAGCTGCACTCGAAGACGCCGGGACACCCGGAAACGGGGGTTACGCCCGGCGTGGAGACGACGACCGGCCCGCTCGGCCAGGGCCTCGCCAACGCGGTGGGCATGGCGCTCGCCGAGGCGCTGCTCGCACGCGAGTTCAACGTGCCGGGCCACACGGTCGTCGACCACCACACGTACGTGTTCGTCGGCGACGGCTGCCTGATGGAGGGCATCTCGCACGAGGCGTGCTCGCTCGCCGGCACGTGGAGGCTGGGCAAGCTCGTCGCGCTCTACGACGACAACGGCATCTCGATCGACGGCCACGTCGCCGGCTGGTTCACCGACGACACGCCGCGACGCTTCGAGGCGTACGGCTGGCACGTGATCCGCGGGGTCGACGGCCACGACGTCGACGCCGTCGACGCGGCCATCGCGGCGGCGAAGGCCGTCACCGACCGCCCGTCGCTCGTCTGCTGCAAGACGGTGATCGGCAAGGGCGCGCCGAACAAGCAGGGCACCGAGGCCGTGCACGGCGCGGCGCTCGGCGAGAAGGAGGTCGCCGCCGCGCGCGCGGCGCTCGGCTGGACGCACCCGCCGTTCGCGATTCCGGAGACGATCTACGCGGCGTGGAGCGCGCGCGAGCGCGGCGCCGCGCGGCAGGCCGACTGGAACGCGCGCTTCGCCGCGTATCGCGCCGCGCATCCGGAACGCGCCGCGGAATTCCTGCGCCGCGTCGCCGGCGACCTGCCTGCGGACTTCGCCGCGCAGGTGGACGCATTCGTCGCCGCGCGGGCAGCCAGGGCCGAGACGGTCGCGACGCGCAAGGCGTCGCAGCAGGCGATCGAGGGCTACGCGAAGCTCCTGCCGGAGCTGCTCGGCGGCTCGGCGGACCTCACGGGCTCGGTGTTCACCGACTGGTCGGGCAGCAAGGCGCTCGCCGCGGACGGCGACGCGCGGCTGTCCGGCAACTACGTCCACTACGGCGTGCGCGAGTTCGCGATGAGCGCCATCGCCAACGGCATCGCGCTGCACGGCGGCTACATCCCGTACACGGGCACGTTCCTCACGTTCTCCGACTACGCGCGCAACGCGCTGCGCATGGCCGCGCTGATGAAGCTGCGGTCGATCTTCGTCTACACGCATGACTCGATCGGGCTCGGCGAGGACGGCCCCACGCACCAGTCGGTCGAGCACGCGGCGGCGCTGCGCGTGATCCCCGGCCTCGACACGTGGCGGCCGTGCGACACCGTCGAGACGGCCGTCGCCTGGGCGCAGGCGATCGAGCGCCGCCACGGGCCGTCGTGCCTGCTGTTCACGCGGCAGAACGTGCCGTTCGTGCCGCGCAGCGCAGCGCAGGTCGCGGCGATCGCCCGTGGCGGCTACGTGCTGGCCGACTTCGATCCCGCCGTCACCGGCGCGCTCGCCGTCGTGCTGGCGACCGGCTCCGAGATCGCGCTGGCGCTCGCGGCGCGCGCGACGCTCGCGGCCGAGGGCATCAACGTCCGCGTCGTGTCGATGCCGTGCACGAGCGCGTTCGACCGGCAGGACGCCGCGTACCGCGCGTCGGTGCTGCCGGCGGGCGTGCCGCGCGTCGCGGTCGAGGCCGGCGTCTCCGCCGCGTGGCACAAGTACGTCGGCGCCGCCGACTACGCACGCGGCGCCGTCATCGGCATCGACACCTTCGGCGAGTCGGCACCCGGCCCCGTCCTCTTCGCGCACTTCGGCCTGACCGCCGAGCGCGTGGCGCAGGCCGTGCGCGGCGTGCTGTAGCGCGGCGGCCGTGACCGCGCCCGCCGCCGCGCCGATGCCCGCCGAGATCCGTCCCGCGACGGCCGCCGACGCGCTCGGGATCGCGCAGGTGCGCGTCGACGCGTGGCGGACCACCTACCGCGGCATGATGCCCGCCGCCTACCTCGCGGCGATGCGCGTCGAGGACAGCCACGCGCTGTGGGAGCGCGTGCTGACGGCGGCGCCGAACACGACGAGCACCGTCGTCGCCGCGGTCGACGGCCGCGTCGCGGGCTTCGCGTCGGCGCTGATGCTGCCGGAGCCGAAGTTCGGGCTCGACGCGGAGCTCACCGCCATCTACCTCGACCGCGACCGCCAGCGCGCGGGCCTCGGCACGCGGCTCCTTGCCGCGGTCCTCGCCGCGCAGCGCCGGCACGGGGCGACGGGCTTGTTGACGTGGGTCATCGCGGGCAACCGCGGTGCCCGGGCATTCTATGAGCGATACGGAGCGGAGCTGCTCGTCGAGCAGCCGTTCCAGTGGGACGGCATGGACCTGGTCGAGGCCGGCTACGGCTGGCGCGACCTGGCCGCGCTTGCCGCCGCCTGCGCGGCGGGGAACGCCACGCTGCACTGACATTTCCATCGGCCAAACGGGAGAAGGGCATGACGATCAAGGTGGGCATCAACGGGTTCGGCCGCATCGGCCGCATGGTGCTGCGCGCGGCGGCGCGCGACTTTCCGGACGTCGAGGTGGTCGGCATCAACGACCTGCTCGAGCCCGACTATCTCGCGTACATGCTGCAGTACGACTCGGTGCACGGCCGCTTCAAGGGGACGATCGCGGTCGACGGCAACACGCTGGTCGTCAACGGCAAGCGGATCCGGCTGACCGCCGTCAAGGACCCGGCCGAGCTGAAGTGGAGCGAGCTCGCGGTCGACGTGGTCGTCGAGTCCACCGGGCTCTTCCTGACGAAGGAGACGGCCGAGAAGCACCTGGCCGCCGGGGCGAAGAAGGTCCTGATGTCGGCGCCGTCGAAGGACGACACGCCGATGTTCGTCTACGGCGTCAACCACGCCAAGTACGCCGGCGAGAAGATCGTCAGCAACGCGTCGTGCACGACCAACTGCCTGGCGCCGGTCGCCAAGGTGCTGAACGACACGTGGGGCATCAAGCGCGGGCTGATGACGACCGTGCACGCGGCGACGGCGACGCAGAAGACCGTCGACGGCCCGTCGAACAAGGACTGGCGCGGCGGCCGCGGCATCCTCGAGAACATCATCCCGTCGAGCACGGGCGCGGCCAAGGCCGTGGGCGTGGTGATCCCCGAGCTGAACAAGAAGCTCACCGGCATGGCCTTCCGCGTGCCGACCTCCGACGTGTCGGTGGTCGACCTGACGGTCGAGCTGAACACCGAAGCCAGCTACGACGACATCTGCAAGGCCATGAAGGCCGCCTCCGAAGGCGCGATGAAGGGCGTGCTCGGCTACACCGAGGACAAGGTCGTCTCGACCGACTTCCGCGGCGAGGCGATGACCTCGGTGTTCGATGCCGACGCCGGCATCGCGCTCGACAAGACCTTCGTCAAGGTCGTGAGCTGGTACGACAACGAGTGGGGCTACAGCAACCGCGTCGGCGATCTGGCCGCATTCATGGCTGCGAAGATGTAGCCTTGAAGAATTAAGAATACAGAAGTCAGAATGCAGAATGGGGTGGGGTGCGTGGCGCTTCACCCCATTTTTTGTTCGGTGTTGTATTGAAGATTTGAACTGCAAAGGCGCGATAATCCAACCCATGTCTCTCCGTGATGAAATATTTGAACAACCGAATGTGTTGGCGCATTGGCTGAAGACGCAACTGCCTAAGACGCGCGAGATCGCGCAGGCATTACACAAGCGCGATATTGATTTTGTATTCTTGGCCGCGCGCGGCACATCTGATCATGCCGGTGTGTATGCCCAATATTTGTGGGGTTCAGAGAATAAATTGCCGGTGGCGTTTGCCGCGCCCTCTCTCTTCACCCGCTATGGCGAGTGGCCGCGCTTGCAGCGGGCCTTGGTCGTGGGCATCTCGCAATCGGGCCAGTCGCCCGATGTGGTGAGTGTGATCGCAGAGGGCCGTCGCCAAGGCGCAGCCACACTGGCGATTACCAATGCGCCCGACTCACCGCTTGCCAAAGCCTCCGAATTTGTGCTAGATGTGCATGCTGGCCCAGAAAAAGCCGTGGCTGCTACCAAG
>JBGAMF010000095.1:0-15858 GCA_044223185.1 Casimicrobiaceae bacterium
CGAGCAGGAGCGCTATCGCGCGCAGCTCGAGCGCTACGCGCGCTTCGTCCGGGCGCTCGCACCCGACGATCCCGTGCCGATCCGCCTCGCGCTTTATCACCCGCTCGTGCCGGATGGGTGGCGGGAATGGGCGTACGGCTAGGCAGCGGCATGGCGCACGCGCCTTCGCCACGCGCGGCCCAACGTCGTCGCGTGCGCTGACCGGGCGTCGCACGCTGGACACCGACCGACGATCCGCCGCATCGGGCCTCCGGATACGTTACAATTCAAGACTTTGCATTATCCCGCCGTGGGGACGACGTGCGCGCCGTCCGCCCGCGGCCGCCACACCTTGCGCATCCATCGCGGACTTCCGGCCCAAGCCGCCGGGCCCGTGGCACTGACCATCGGGAACTTCGACGGCGTCCACCGCGGGCACCAGGCCATGCTCTCGCGCCTCCTCGAGGCCGCGGAGGACCTGCGCCTGCCGCCCGCCGTGCTGACGTTCGACCCGCACCCGCGCGAGTTCTTCATGCGCGAAGCGGCGCCGCCGCGGCTCATGCGGCTGCGGCAGAAGCTCGAGATCTTCCGCGCCTTCGGCATCGCGCACACGTTCGTCGCGCGCTTCGACGCGCGGCTCGCGGCGCTGACGCCGCAGGCGTTCATCGAGGACGTGCTGGTCGCGCGGCTGCAGGCGCGCTGGGTGCTGGTCGGCGACGACTTCCGCTTCGGCAAGGGACGCGCGGGCGACCTCTCCGCCATGCGCGCGCACGCGGCGAGCTTCAGCGTCGAGGGCATGCGCACGGTCAGCGTGGGAGACGAGCGCGCTTCGTCGTCGGCGGTGCGCGCGGCGCTTGCGGCGGGCGACCTCGAGGGCGCGGCCGAGCTGCTCGGGCGGCCGTACACGCTGTCCGGCCGCGTCGCGCACGGCGACAAGCGCGGGCGCCACCTGGGCTTCCCGACGGCGAACATCGCGCTGCGCCAACGGCCGGCGCTGTCGGGGATCTTCGCGGTGCGCGTGCACGGGCTCGGCCCGGTGCCGCGCGCCGGTGCGGCAAGCCTCGGCGTGCGGCCGACGGTCAAGGAGAATGCGAAGCCGCTGCTCGAGGTGTTCATACTCGACTTCGACGAGACCATCTACGGCCGCTACGTGACGGTCGAGTTCCTGCACAAGCTGCGCGACGAGGAGAAGTACGGCGATCTCGCGGCGCTGACGAAGCAGATTCGCGCCGACGTGGCGCAAGCCCGCGAGTATTTCGCGACGGCGCGCTGAGCCGGCGCGCGACGAGAGGCCTCCATGCCCGACGAACCGAAAGTCGACTACAAGTCGACGCTGAACCTCACCGACACGCCGTTCCCGATGCGCGGCGACCTCGCGCGCCGCGAGCCAGGCTGGATTTCCGAGTGGCAGCGGACCAAGGTCTACGCGGCGATCCGCGCCGCGGCGAAGGGGCGGCCGCGCTTCGTGCTGCACGACGGCCCGCCGTACGCGAACGCCGACATCCACATCGGGCACGCCGTCAACAAGATCCTCAAGGACGTGATCGTCAAGAGCAAGGGCTTCGCCGGCTTCGACGCGCCGTACGTCCCCGGCTGGGACTGCCACGGCATGCCGATCGAGGTGCAGATCGAGAAGACGCACGGCAAGAACCTGTCGGCGGCCGAGACGCAGCGGCTCGCGCGCGCGTACGCGACCGAGCAGATCGACAAGCAGCGCGAGCAGTTCAAGCGGCTGGGCGTGCTCGGCGACTGGGACCATCCGTACATGACGATGGCCTACAAGAACGAGGCCGACGAGATCCGCACGCTGGGCAAGGTCCTGCAGAAGGGCTACGTCTACCGTGGGCTGAAGCCGGTCAACTGGTGCTTCGACTGCGGCAGCGCGCTCGCCGAGGCCGAGGTCGAGTACGAGGACCGCGTCGACGCGGCGATCGACGTCGCGTTCGCGCTCGATCCCGCCGACCGGGCGAAGCTCGCGGCCGCGTTCGGCCTGTCCGCGCTGCCGGCGGGCGAAGCGTACGCGGTGATCTGGACCACGACGCCGTGGACGATCCCCGCCAACCAGGCGCTGAACGCGCACCCCGACTTCACGTACGCGCTGGTGGAAACGCCCCGCGGGCACCTCGTGCTGGCGCAGGACCTGGTGGCGTCGTGCCTCGCGCGCTACGGGCTCGACGGCCGCGTCGTGGCGACCGCGCCGGGCGTCGCGCTGGAAAACGTCCGCTTCCGCCACCCGTTCTACGACCGGGCCGCGCCGGTCTACCTCGGCGACTACGTGACGCTGGAGACCGGCACCGGCATCGTGCACTCGTCGCCGGCGTACGGCGTCGAGGACTTCGTGTCGTGCCGCCGCTACGGCATGAAGGACGACGACATCCTCAATCCGGTGCAGGGCGACGGCCGCTACGCGGAGAGCCTGCCGTTCTTCGGCGGCCTGTCGATCTGGAAGGCGAATCCGCTCGTCGTCGAGAAGCTGCGCGAAGTCGGCGCGCTGCTGCACGACGCGAAGTTCACGCACAGCTACATGCACTGCTGGCGGCACAAGTCGCCGATCATCTACCGCGCGACGACGCAGTGGTTCGCCGGCATGGACGACGTGCCCGGCTACCGTGGCGTCAAGCCGGCCGAGACGCTGCGCGCGACGGCGCTGCGCGGGATCGAGGCGACGACGTTCTACCCGGCGTGGGGCAAGGCGCGGCTGGCCGGCATGATCGCGCACCGGCCGGACTGGACGCTGTCGCGCCAGCGCACGTGGGGCGTGCCGCTGCCGTTCTTCGTCGACCGGGAGACCGACGCGCTGCACCCGGACACGATGGCGCTGCTCGAGCTCGCCGCCGCGAAGGTGGAGGCGGGCGGCATCGAGACGTGGTTCGAGGCGACGCACGAGGACTTCGGCGTCGACCCGGCGAAGTACCGCAAGCTCACCGACACGCTCGACGTCTGGTTCGACTCCGGCGCCACGTTCGAGACGGTGATGGGCGGCCCGGACGGCCGCCGCACGCGCACGGGCTCCCACTCGCAGCACACGGAGTTCCCGGCCGACCTCTACCTCGAAGGCTCGGACCAGCACCGCGGCTGGTTCCACTCGTCGCTGCTCGAGTCGTGCATGGTCAACGGCGTGCCGCCGTACAAGGCGCTGCTGACGCACGGGTTCGCCGTCGACGGCGAAGGCCGCAAGATGTCGAAGTCGAAGGGCAACGTCGTGTCGCCGCAGAAAGTGTCCGACACGCTGGGCGCCGAGATCCTGCGCCTGTGGGTCGGTGCGACCGACTACTCGGGCGAGCTCTCCATCGGCGACGAGATCCTGAAGCGCGTCGTCGAGAGCTACCGGCGCATCCGCAACACGCTGCGCTTCCTGCTCGCCAACACGTCCGACTTCGACCCCGCGCGCGACGCGGTGCCGGTGGCCGGGCTGTTCGAGATCGACCGGTTCGCGCTGGCGCAGGCGCAGATGATGGCCACCGCCGTCGAGGCGGCCTACGGACGCTACGAATTCCACGTGGTCGTGCAGCGGCTGCAGACCTACTGCTCGGAGGACCTGGGCGGGTTCTACCTCGACGTGCTGAAGGACCGCCTGTACACGACCGCCGCCGGCAGCCGCGCGCGCCGCTCCGCGCAGACGGCGCTCGCGCTGATCCGCGACGCGCTGCTCAAGCTGATGGCGCCGATCCTGTCGTTCACTGCGGAGGAGGCGTGGCGGCTCCTGCACCCCGCGGACCCGACGATCTTCGCGCACGTGTGGCAGGACTCGCTGCCGGCCGTGCCCGACGCACCGACGCTGATCGCGAAGTGGGAGCGCATCCTCGCCGTGCGCGCGGCCGTGCTGAAGGAACTGGAGGCGGTGCGGATGGCGGGCGGCATCGGCTCGTCGCTGCAGGCGGAAGTGGCCATCGTCGCGCCCGCGGACGACTACGCGGCGCTGGCGTCGCTCGGCGACGACCTGCGCTTCGTCACGATCACGTCGGCGGCCACGGTGACGGCCGGCGACGCGCTCGCCGTGCGGGTGACCGCGAGCGCGCACGCGAAGTGCGAGCGCTGCTGGCACTGGCGCGCCGACGTCGGCGCCGACGCCGCGCATCCGCGGCTGTGCGGCCGCTGCGTGGCCAACCTCGAAGGCGGCGGCGAGGCGCGGCGCCATGCCTGAGGACGACGCCCATGTTCGCCCACGCGGAGGGCGCCGCCGTGGCTGACGCGGCGGCGGGACCCGTGCCGGGCTGGTGGCGCTGGCTGCTGCTGTCGGCGGCGGTGATCGCCCTCGACCTCGCGACGAAGGCGTGGGTGATCGCCGTGTTCCGCGAGGGGCAGGAGCTGCCGGTGACGGGTTTCCTGAGCCTCGTGCTCGCGTTCAACACCGGCGCCGCGTTCAGCTTCCTGGCCGGCGCCTCCGGGTGGCAGCGCTGGTTCTTCGCCGGCGTGGCGATCGTCGCGAGCGTGTTCCTCGTCTGGATGCTGCGCCGGGGCGGCAGCCGCGCGCTGTCGACCGGCGTCGCGCTGATCCTGGGCGGCGCGCTCGGCAACCTGTGGGACCGGCTGACGCAGGGCCGCGTCACCGACTTCGTGCTGCTGCACTACCAGGGCTGGTCGTGGCCGGCGTTCAACGTCGCCGACAGCGCGATCACCGTCGGCGCCGCGCTGCTGATCCTCGACAGCTTCCGTCCGCGGCCGCACGACGCCGCGCCGGCGGAGCGCGGAGGCGGGCACTGATGGACGTCGTCCTCGCCAACCCCCGCGGCTTCTGCGCCGGCGTGGACCGTGCGATCGCGATCGTCGAGCAGGCGCTGGCGCAGTTCGGCGCGCCGATCTACGTCCGCCACGAGGTCGTCCACAACAAGTTCGTCGTCGACGACCTCAAGGCCAAGGGCGCCGTGTTCGTCGACGAGCTCGACCAGGTGCCGGCCGGCTCCACCGTGGTGTTCTCCGCGCACGGCGTGTCGAAGGCCGTGCGGGCCGAGGCCGATGCGCGCGGCCTCACCGTGTTCGACGCGACGTGCCCCCTCGTCACCAAGGTCCACGTCGAGGTCGAGAAGATGCGCGCGCAGGGGCGCGACATCGTGATGATCGGCCACGCCGGCCACCCGGAGGTCGAGGGCACGATGGGGCAGGTCGACGAGGGCATCCACCTCGTCGAGTCGGTCGCCGACGTCGCGCGGCTCGTCGTGCGCGACGCCGGGCGGCTCGCCTACGTGACGCAGACGACGCTGTCGGTCGACGACGCCGCGGCGGTCGTCGTCGCGCTGCGCGAGCGCTTCCCGGCCATCGTCGGGCCCAAGCGCGACGACATCTGCTACGCGACGCAGAACCGGCAGGACGCGGTCAAGGCGCTCGTCCACGAGGTCGACGCCGTGATCGTCGTCGGCAGCCCTAACAGCTCGAACTCCAATCGGCTGCGCGAGGTGGCGGCCAACCGCGGCGTGCCGGCGTGGATGGTCGACCGCGCGGAGGAGCTCGAGCCGGCGTGGATCGCCGGCAAGCGCCGCGTCGGCGTCACCGCGGGCGCGTCGGCGCCCGACGTGCTCGTGCGACAGGTGATCGCGCGGCTGAAGGAGCTCGGGGCCTCCGGCGTCACGGAGCTCTCCGGCGCCGCCGAGCACGTGACGTTCCCGATGCCCAAGGGCCTCGCCGGCCACGTGCACACGAAGCCCCCGGAGACCGGCCCCGCGCGTTAGCGGCGCGCCCGCTTCTCCGCCGCGAACCAGGCCATCGCGGCGCCGAAGGCGACCGCCGCGAGCACCGCGGCCATCGCGGCGACCAGCGCGTGCCGGCCGCCCTCGGTCAGCGCCCGCACCAGCGCCTCGGCCAGGTACCACGGCAGCAGCAGCACGAGCCACTGCCGCGGGCGGACCGCGCCGCGTGCCACGCCGGGCAGCAGGACGGCGAGCGGCAACGCCTTCAGCGCGAGCCAGCGCGCCCCGGGCAGCGGCGCCAGCAGCAGTTCCCACAGCAATTCGAGCAGCGCCAGCGCCAGCACGGCCGCGATCGTGACGCGCGCGGCGAGCGCCGCGGACGGGGCCCGCATCAGGGTCGGGCCGCGCCTGTGCGCGCTTGGCAGCGCGGAATCGCCGCGCGCTGCGTACTCACGCGACGGCGATGAACTCGTAGAGCTCGAAGCCCGGCCCCTGCTCGACGAGCTTGGTGAGCACGGCGAAGCCGGTGGACGTGCCGCGCTTGAGGGCGATCGCCTGCTCGAGCTGGAACGCGCCGGCCGGCACGATGACCTGCGGGGGCGACGCGTCGGGGCCGCCCGCTGCATCCTCGGGGAGCACGACGACCGGCTGCAGCGTGCCGGGCGCGGCGTCCTCGCTCGCGGCCGCGGCGGCCTCGGGGCTGTCGGACAGGAGCTCGCAGCCGAACTCGAGCCCGCTGCCCTTCAGCGTGTTGCGGAACCAGCGGACCATCGCGACCTGCAGGTTGGTGCGGCCTTCGATGCGCAGCGCGACGAGGTCGCCGATGCGCAGCGCCGTCGGCGCGGGATCGGTCTGCCGCAGCGCGTAGCCCGCCGGCGTGTGGTTGATCACCTGGCAGTTCGCCATCGGCGGCAGCCCGGTCGGCGGCTGCTTCACGCCCGCGTGCACGCCGCGGCTGTACTGCCACACCCCCGACAGCCCCGAGCAGGTGACGACGCGCGCGCGCGAGGGAAGCCGGTTGAACTGGCGCGCGGGCGGGATCGCCCACTGCCGCAGCAGCCGCTTCAGCAACGCGAGGTACTGCAGGCGCCCCTTCGCGTCGCGGGGGACGCCGGTGGGCACGTCGCCGCCGGCTTCGAGCGCGCGGATCTGCTCCTGGATCTGGAACGCGAGGTCGAACGTCAGCAGGAACAGCTTGCTGCCCTCGATCGAGCCGCCCTTGTTGGCCGAGAAGGGCGGGAAATCGTGCCCGACCGGGACGATGGCGACGGCCTTGGCCATCCGGTGCACGGGCGCCACGTCGGTGAGCTTCGCCCAGTGCGCGTGCTCCTGCACGTAGCGCAGCACCACCGGCAGCTGCCCGGGCAGGAAACCGTAGGGGTTGGCCAGCGCCAGCAGCAGCGACTGGATGGCCTGCCGCTCGGGCGTCGCCTCGGGCTGGTCGGGCGCGACCGGCACGAGGTGGATGTCGCGCTCGCGCGCGAACGCGTAGACCGCGTGCGCGTCGTGCCACGTACGCGCCGGCACCGGCGCGTACGACAGGTAGCTGTTGACCAGCACGCGCGCCGTGCACTGCAGGCAGCGGTGGACGAGCGCCACCATCAGGCGCTGGCCGCCCAGCGAAAGTCGCTTGCCGGCCTCGCTCGCGAGCAGCAGCTTGTAGGCGGTGGCGAGCTCCGCCGCGAGCGTCAGCGCCGCCTTCGCCGCCTCCAGCGCCGGTCCCGACAGCGGATGCGACGCGCGCGCGAACAGCTTTTCGAGCTGCGGCCACAAGGTGGCCGCCGTCTCCCAGTACCTCTCGGCGAGTTCCAGCCGCTTGCCGTCGCTCATGCCGACGCGGTTGGTCGCGGCGAGCGCGTCGCCGATCAGCCGCGCCGCTTCCGCCGGGTCGCGCCGGACGGTCTCGTCGAGCCAGGCGACGACCTTGGCGGGCCGGATCTCGGGCGGATTCGCCGGGTTCGATTCGACGGTCGGGAGCGACAGCGCGAGGGCCATGGAGGGAGAATCGGGGAGCGAAACGGCGGACGGTGCCGCCGATTGTAAGCGATTGGGCGCGCGGGACCGTCGCGCGGGTCAGTCCGCGGCGCGCAGGAATTCGACGACCGGCCCGTACTGGTCGGGCGCCAGCAGCATCGGTGCGTGCCCGACGCCCGCGAACTCCACGACGCGCGGCCGCGGCCCGCGGGCCGCCATCGCGGCCGCGGTGGCCGGCGACAGCAGGTCGGACTGCGCGCCGCGCAGCACGAGCGTCGGACAGCGGATCGCGTCCCAGACGGGCCACAGGTCGGGCGGCGCGGCGGCGGCACGGAACGGCACCGCGATGCCGGGATCGTAGGTGAGCCCCCAGCGGCCGCCTGCGCGCTGCGCGACGCACGTGCGCGCCAAGTGCTCCCACTGCGCGTCGGTCAGCGCGCCGAACGGTGCCGACACCGCGCGGATGTAGCGTTCCGCTTCCGCGTACGAGGCGAACGTCGGATCGAGCCCGACGTAGTCGCCGATGCGCGCGAGCGCGGCGGCCTCGATCACCGGGCCGGCGTCGTTGACGACGAGCCGTGCGACCGGCGTGCGCGGCTGCGCGGCCATGACGATGCCGAGCAGTGCGCCCATCGACGTGCCGACCCAGTCCACGCGCTCGGCACCGCTGCGGGCGACCAGCGCCGTCAGCGTCGTAAGGTAGGTCGGGAACACGTAGTCGTTCGGGTCGGCGAGCCAGCCGCTCGCGCCGCGGCCCGGCATGTCGACGGCGAGCGTGCGGTGCGTCGGTGCCAGCGCCTCGCCCAGCACGTCGAAGTCGCGCCCGTTGCGCGACAGTCCGTGCACGCAGACGACGACACGGTCGTTCGCCGGGTCGCCCCACTCGTGGTAGACGACGCGGTGGAAGCCGTGCGGCGAGAGGCTGTCGAAGTGGCGGGTGCGGGGAGCGGAGCGGGTCAGCACGGGCGATGCCGCGGGCGGGGTGAACGCGGATTGTGCCACGCGGGAGGGACTGCCCGGCCCCGGGCTGCGCGTGCGAAACTCGGCGGCCACGATCCCCGTTGCGAAAGGAGCCCCATGCGTCGCTACCAATCCCGTTTCGCCGTCGTCGCCGCGCTCGCCGTCGCCGCCTGCGCGCCCGACGCGGTCAACAACCGCGCGGCCACCGGCTTCGACGGCTTCGTGAGCCAGGTCCAGCGCGTGTGCACGCCGGTGCAGCTCGGCCGCTACCAGATGTACAACCCGCTGATGGGCGGTGGCGGCGACGGCTCGTACGACTACTGGCTCGACCAGACGTCGCGGCTCTACTATCGCCGGATCACGCCGGCGCAATACCGCGAGAGCCTCACCGCGTTCTTCGGCGCCGGCAACGACGGCACGATCGGCTGCATCCTCGCCAACCTGCCGCCGGCCTGACGCGCGCCTACACGGAGCCCGCGAGCGGCACCGGAGGCGGCGCGCAGCCGGCGAGGAACGCCGCGATCTCCGCGCGGCGCGCCATCGTGTCGGCGTAGCCCAGCGCCAGCAGCGCCCGGCAGAACGCGCGGTCGAACAGCAGGTACGAGACGAGGTTCGCGCCGGTGCCCTGCGTGCTGCCCAGCGCACGCAGCAGCGTGCGCACCGGATTGGGCAGGCGCGCTTCGTGCGCGAGCGCCAGCGCACCCAGGTCCTGCGACGGTGCCAGCACCAGCGCCTCGACGTGCCCGGCGTCGAGGCCGCGCGCCGCGAGGTCCGCCGGGCGCAGGAGGCCGACCAGCCGGTTCACCTGCGCCATCCGTTCGAGGTCGGCGGCGAGGTTGTCGAGGAAGATCGTCGACAGCGCGTGCCCGGCCGCCTGCGCGAACGACGGGTAGCCGGCGGACGCGTCCGCCGGCGCGCGCTGGCCGGAGAACTGCCCGACGGCGAGCACCAGCACGCGCCGCGCGCCGAGGTTGAGCGGCGCCGACAGCGGCAGCAGCTGGCGCACCGAGCCGTCCATGTACCAGTCGTCGCCGATCCGTCCCGCCGGGAACACGAACGGAATCGCCGTCGACGCCAGCAGGTGCGCGCGCTCGAGCCGCGCGCGCTCGCCGCGCCGGCGCATCCGCCGCCAGCCGGCGAGCGTGGGCACGCCCTCGAAGAACGTCACCGCCTCGCCGGTCGTGTAGCTGGTCGCGTTGATCGACAGCGCGTGCAGGTCGCCGCGCGTCACGTGCGCGGCGATGCGCGTGAAGTCGAAAGCGCGGTCGACCAGCGTCGCGAGCGGCGCGTTGTCGAGCAGCGAGGCGACCCCCGGCGGCGGCCGCGTGCCGGTCAGGACGCTGGCGAGGAACTGCGCGCTGTGCCGCGACAGCGCCGCGAAGTCGGTGCGATAGACGTCGCCGACGGCGATCCGCCGCCACCAGCGCACGAGGCGGGCGACGCCGCGGCGGAAGTCGTCGGCGTGCACGGCGAGCGCGACCGCGTTGATCGCACCGGCCGACGTGCCGCAGACCACCGGGAACGGCAGGCGGCCGCGGCGACCGAGGATGCGCACGATCGCGCGCAGTGCGCCGACCTGGTAGGCGGCGCGCGCGCCGCCGCCGCCCAGCACGATCGCCGCCTCGTGGTCCGGCAGGCGCATCTACGGGTGGGCGCGCAGCGTGCGGTCGAGGATCATCAGCATCGCGGCCGTCGCGCCCCAGATGTAGCGCTCGCCGTAGGGAATCGCCCAGAAGTCCCGCCGCGCCTCGCCCAGCATGCGGAAGTGGCGCTGCTGGTTCGCCGGGTCGAGCAGGAACGCGAGGGGCACCTCGAAGACGTCGGCGACCTCCACGGGATCGGCCACGACGGCAAACGGCGGCTCCACCCAGCCGACGACCGGCGTCACGCGGTAGCCGCTCACCGTGTCGTACGGCGCCAGCTCGCCCAGCACCGCGACACGTTCCGCCGGCAGCCCGACCTCCTCGGTGGCCTCGCGCAACGCGGCGTGCGCGAGCGACGGGTCGGAGGGCTCGACGCGGCCGCCGGGGAAACTGATCTGCCCCGGGTGGTCGGGCAGGTCGGCGCTGCGCTGCGTCAGCAGCAGCGTCAGGCCGCGCGGGCGGTTGACCAGCGGGACGAGCACGGCGGCGGGTGTCGCGTGCCCTTCGCGACCCGGCAGGCGGAAGCCGTCGCTCATGCCTTGCGCTTCGGGCGGCGACGGCCGCGCGAGGCGCAGCGCGATCCAGTCTTTCTGGGCGGGCGGGGGCAGCGCGAAGAGCGGCAGCGACATCGGGGTTCCGGGACAGGCGACGGCGGCAGAGTGCTTGCGGCGATTGTACCGGCCGGCTCCGGCCGGCGCCGGGCGTGTCCCGTGCGGCGGCGCTTTGCGGTAGTCTGGGCGGACGCCGCACGCCCGCGTCGCCATCGCTTGAGGAGTCGTCCGTGGAAACCGGATTCGTCGTGTTCTGGCTCGTCGTCGTGGCGGTCGTCGTCGTCGCCGTCGTTCGCCTGCGACGGTCGCGCCACCGCCCCGGCACGCGGGTTCCCGGATCGCCGCCCCCGACCGACGAGGACAACTACCTCGACTCGTCGCACATCAGCGGGCCGATCGTCCGCCCGCGTCCGCCGGGCGACGGCGACCGCCGCTGACCGCGCGCCGTCACGCCGCCGGCGGGCCGCCGGCCGGCCGGTCGAGCGACAGGTCGCGATACGACGCCGGGTCCTCGCGCGGCTCGATGTGCGTGAACACCGTCGTGCCCGGCACCGCCACCGCGACGTCGTGCTCCAGCCGCTCGACGAGGTCGTGCCCCTGCTGGACCGTCCACTCGCCGGGCACGAGCACGTGCATCGACACGAACGACCGGCCGGCGGCGGCGCGCGTCCGGATCGCGTGGAACTGCACGTCGTCGCCGCCGTAGCGGGCCAGGACGGCCTCGATTTCGCGCACGCGCTCGGCAGGCAGCGCCTGGTCCATCAGGCCGAACGCCGACCGGCGCAGCAGCGAGATGCCGGTGACCACGATGTTGGCGGCCACCGCCAGCGCGATCGCCGGGTCGAGCCACCACCATCCGGTCGCGGCCACCGCGAACACCGCGATCACGACGCCCACCGACGTCCACACGTCGGTCATCAGGTGGTGCGCGTCGGCTTCCAGCGCGATCGAGTTGTACCGGCGCGCGGCCCCGAGCAGGAGCCGCGCGACGACGAGGTTGACGGCCGTCGCGACCACCGACACGGCGAGGCCGATGCCGACCTGCTCCAGCGGGCGCGGGACCAGCAGCCGCTCGACCGCCGTCCACGCGATGGCGACGGCGGCGACGAGGATCAGCGCGCCTTCGAGCGCGCTCGAGAAGTACTCGGCCTTCGAATAGCCGTACGCGTACTGGTCGTCGGGCGGCCGCGCCGACAGCGTGAGCAGCCACAGCGTGGCGATGGCGGCGACGAGGTTGACGATCGACTCGAGCGCATCGGACAGCAGGCCGACGGAACCCGTCACGTACCAGGCGACGGTCTTGAGCGTGATCGTCGCGACGGCCGCGGCGATCGACAGCAGCGCAAAGCGGGTGAGGTGGGACCGGTCCACGGCAATCTCGCGCAACCGCTCGATGGTACCGCGCGCCGCACGCGCGCGGCCTGACCTCGCGCAAGGTCGCCGCGCGTGCCGCGGCTAGAATGGGGAGGACGCTCCCACTGCCCACACCGATGCCCCCAGCGACCCGCCCCGAATGCGGCCAGACCGGAGTTCCGAAGTGACCGTGCGCATCGTGCGGCTGGGGAGCCCGCGGCTGCCGGGCGAAGGCGTGCGGATCGGCACCGTGCGCCGGCCGCCGCGCGGCGTGCGCCGCGAGGACTGGTCGGCGCAGGACTGGTTCGACGTCTGGTACCCGGAGCTCGCCCCCGCCGCGGCGACCATCGCGCTGGCGCGCGCCGACGCCGACCCTCGCGCGTGGCAGGCCTTCGCCAAGGCGTACCGGCGCGAGATGGCCGCACCGGCGGCGAGCCGCACGCTCGACGTGCTCGCCGCGCTGTCGCACGGCGCGGACTTCTCGGTGGGGTGCTATTGCGCCGACGAGGCGCACTGCCACCGCAGCCTGCTGCGCGTCCTCTTGTCCGAGCGCGGGGCGAGGATCGCGTGAAGGCCGACCTCGCCGACCTCCTGCGGCAGCTTCCCGGGAAGGTCACGCCGCAGTGGCCGCAGGGCGAGCGCTTCGTGCGTGCCTTCGCGCACGGGACGATGACGGTCGAGGTCTACGCGCCGGCCGGGCACGACCCGCAGACGCCGCACGGGCAGGACGAGCTCTACTTCGTGCAGGCCGGCACCGGCGAGTTCGTCGTGGGAGGCGAGCGCCACCCGTTCGGGCCCGGCGCTGCGCTGTTCGTGCCCGCCGGCGTGCCGCACCGGTTCGAGCGCTTCACGCCGGACTTCGTGACCTGGGTCGTGTTCTGGGGTCCGCCGGGAGGCGAGGGCGAAGCCGGAGGTCCCTGAAGCGCGCCCGCGCCAGTGCCGCCATGGAAACCGTTCGCGCGCCGCCGCTCATCGCCGCGGCCCACACGCGCACCGCCGCCGAAGTCGCGGCCGCGCTCGCGGCATCGCCGGCGGCGCTCGCCGCCGCCGAGGCCGCGCGCCGCCTCGCCCGATACGGCCCGAACGAGCTCGCCGCCGCACCGCGGGTGTCGCCGTGGACGGTGCTGGCCGCGCAGTTCCGCAACGTGCTGGTGGCGATCCTGCTGGTCGCCACCGCGCTGTCGGCCTTCCTCGGCCATGCGGTCGAGGCGATCGCGATCGCCGTCATCGTCACCGTGGCGATCCTGCTGGGCTTCGTGCAGGAGTTCCGCGCCGAGCGCGCGATGGAGGCGCTGCGGTCGCTGACCGCGCCGGCGGCGCGCGTGCTGCGCGACGGCGCGGAGGTCGAGATCCGCGCGCGCGACCTCGTCCCGGGCGACGTGCTGGTGCTGCGCGCCGGCGACGTGGCCGGCGACGGCCGGCTCGTCGAGGCGGCGAGCCTCGCGGCCCAGGAAGCGGCGCTCACCGGCGAGTCGGCGCCCGTCGACAAGGGCATCGCGCCGATCGCCGCCGCCGCCGCACCGGTCGGCGACCGCGCGAACATGGTGTTCGCCGGCACGTCGATCGCGCGCGGCCGCGGGCGCGCGCTGGTCGTGGCCACGGGCAACGAGACCGAGTTCGGCCGCATCGCGCGGCTGCTCGAGTCGGTCGAGACCGGCACCACGCCGCTGCAGCGCAACCTCGACCGGCTGGGCCAGGCGCTGGTGCGCGTCGCGCTGGTGATCGTGGCGGTGATCGTCGCGCTGGGCCTCGTGCGCGGGCAGCCCTTCGTCGAGATGCTGGTGTTCGGCATCGCGCTCGCGGTCGCCGTCGTGCCCGAGGCGCTGCCGGCCGTCGTGACGATCTCGCTGGCGCTCGGCGTGCAGCGGCTGGTGCGCCGGCGCGCGCTGATCCGCCGGCTGGCCGCGGTGGAGACGCTCGGCAGCACGTCG
This sequence comes from Casimicrobiaceae bacterium, assembly GCA_044223185.1. Classification (GTDB taxonomy): domain Bacteria; phylum Pseudomonadota; class Gammaproteobacteria; order Burkholderiales; family Casimicrobiaceae; genus VBCG01. The sequence goes on from JBGAMF010000095.1 coordinate 14,016, forward strand.
GTGATCTGCTCGGACAAGACGGGCACGCTGACCCGCGACGAGATGACGGCCCGCCGCGTGTACGTGCACGGGCAGCTCGTCGACGTCACCGGCGTGGGCTACGCGCCGCACGGCACGTTCGAGCGCGCCGGCGAGCGGCTCGGCGGGCACGACGGCCTCGTCGCGCTGCTCGGCGCGGCGGCGCTCGCCTCCGATGCGCGGATCGTCCCCGGCGAGGCCGACGGCGCGTGGCGCGTCCATGGCGACCCGACCGAGGGCGCGCTGGTGGCGGCGGCCGCCAAGGCCGGCCTCGACAAGGCCGAGCTCGACGCCCGCTACGCCCGCGTGCACGGGGTTCCCGTTCGAGTCCGAGACCAAGCGGATGACGACGCTGCACGCCACGCCGGAAGGCGTGGTCGCGCACGCGAAGGGCGCGCCGGAGGTGCTGGTCGCCGACTGCGCGTGGGAGAGCACGGCGGCGGGCGCCGTGCCGCTCGACGCCGCGGGGCGCGAGCGCATCCTCGCCGTCGCGCAGGCGATGGCCGACGATGCACTGCGCGTGCTGGCGGTGGCCACGCGCGCCGAAGCCACGCCCGAGAACGCGCAGCGCGACCTCACGTTCCTCGGCCTGGTCGGCATGATCGACCCGCCGCGGCCCGAGGCGCGCGACGCAATCGCCACCTGCGAGCGCGCCGGGATCGCCGTCGTGATGATCACCGGCGATCACCCGACGACGGCCCGCGCGGTCGCGCGCGAGCTCGGCATCCTCGCGGGCGGCGACGTCGTGACCGGCGCCGACCTGGACGCGATGGACGACGCCGAGCTCGCCCGCCGTGTCGCGGCAATCTCCGTGTACGCGCGGGTGTCGCCGGCGCACAAGCTGCGCGTCGTCACCGCGCTGCAGGGCAGGCGCCACGTCGTCGCGATGACCGGCGACGGCGTCAACGACGCGCCGGCGCTGAAGAAGGCCGACATCGGCGTCGCGATGGGCATCTCCGGCACCGACGTCGCGCGCGAGGCGGCGGCGATGACGCTGACCGACGACAACTTCGCGTCGATCGTCGCGGCGGTGGAGGAGGGCCGCGGCATCTTCGGCAACATCAAGAAGTACCTGATGTTCCTGCTCTCCTCGAACGTCGGCGAGATCGGCCTCATGGCCGCGGCCACGCTCGCCGGAATGCCGCTGCCGCTGACCGCCGTCCAGATCCTCTACGTGAACCTCGCCACCGACGGCCTGCCGGCGCTGGCGCTCGCCGTCGACCCGCCCGAGGGCGACCTCATGCGCCGGCGCCCGCGCGATCCGCGCGCAGGCATCTTCACGCGGCCGGTCGTGGCGCTGATGCTGGCCGGCGGCCTGTGGTCGACCGTCGTCAACCTCGCGCTGTTCGCGTGGGCGCTGCAGTCCGGGCGCAGCCTTGCCGAGGCGATGACGATGACCTTCGTGTGCCTCGTGGTGATCCAGCTCGTCAACGCGTACAACTTCCGCTCCGACCGGCTGTCGGTAGTGCGGCGGCCGTTCGCCAACCGCTGGCTCAACCTCGCCGTGCTGTGGGAGATCGCGCTGCTGACGCTCGTCGTCTACCTGCCGGTGCTGCACGCGCCGTTCGGCACGTTCGCGCTGACGGCGCTCGACTGGGCGATCGTCGTCGCCGCCGCGCTCACCATCGTGCCGGTCCTGGAGGTCGCCAAGGCCCTGGCGCGCCGCGGCGCGTTCGGCGAGCTGCACTGATGCGGCCGCCGCGGCCCGCAGCTGCCGTGCGCCGGCGCGCGCGCCTCCTGCCCGCGCTGGCGCTCGCTGCTGCCGCCGCCGCGCCCTTGGCGGCGGCCGGCGAGCCCGCGCTGCCGGCTGCACTCGCCGACGCCG
>JBGAMF010000096.1:0-16569 GCA_044223185.1 Casimicrobiaceae bacterium
GGCAGCGGCGCCCGCCGGCGGGCGCGTCGGCATTCCGGAGGCGATGCGGCAGGCGGCGGCGCTGCACCAGGCCGGGCGCCTCACCGACGCCGAGCGCATCTACCGCGCCGTGGTGGAAGCCGCGCCGGCGCACTTCGACGCGCTGCAGATGCTGGGCATCCTCTGCGTGCAGACCGGGCACGCCGGTGAGGGCGCGGCGCTGCTCACGCGCGCGGTCAACGCGAATCCCGGCTCCGCCGACGCGCACGCGAACCTCGCCAACGTGCTGAAGCAGCTCGGCCGTCTCGACGACGCGCTGACGCACTGCGACCACGCGGTGGCGCTGAAGCCCGGCAGCGCGGGCATCCACAACATCCGTGCCGGCGTGCTGCTCGACATGGGCCGCCACGACGACGCGATCGCGAGCTGCGACGCGGCGCTCGCCGCCGATCCGCGCGTGGCGGAGGCGCACTACCACCGCGGCGTCGCGCTGCAGGCGAAGGGCCGCGGCGACGATGCGCTCGCGAGCTACGACCGCGCGCTGGCACTCGTGCCGGCGTTCCCGCAGGCGCTCAACAACCGCGGCAACCTGCTGCGGCTCGCCGGACGCCTGCCCGAGGCGCTGGCGAGCCTCGACCGTGCGATCGAGGCGCAGCCGCGCTACGCGGTGGCGCTGTCCAACCGCGCCGCGGTCCTGCGCGCGCTCGGCCGGCACGCCGACGCGCTGGCCGACTGCGACCGTGCGCTCGCCGTCAACCCGGGCTTCAGCGAGGCGCACGCCAACCGCGGCGCCGCGCTCGCCGAGCTCGAGCGTCACGAGGACGCCGTCGCCGCGTGCGACCGTGCACTGGCGCTCGTGCCGGGCCTCGCCGACGCGCTGCTGGTGCGCGGCCGCGCAGCTCGCGCTGCAGCGCGGCGCCGACGCGCTCGCGACGTTCGACCGGCTGCTGGCGGCGCGACCCGACCTGCCGGACGCCGTGGTCGGGCGCGGCGCCGCGCTGCATCTCATGCGGCGCCACGATCACGACGAGGCGCTCGCCGAATACGACCCGCGCGCTGGCGCTGGAGCCGCGGCTCGTCTCCGCGCGCAACGGGCGGGCGTCGCTGCTGCGCGACGCGCAGCGGACGGCCGAGGCGCTCGCCGAATGGGAGCGCGCGCTCGCCGACGAGCCGTCCGTCCCGCAGGTGCACCACAACTACGGCACGGCGCTGCTGGAATCCGGGCGCGTTCCCGAGGCCCTGGCCGCGTTCGACCGCGCCATCGCCCTCAAGCCCGACTACGTGCAGGCGCTGCACAATCGCACCGCCGCGCTGTCGCGGCTGCTCCGGCACGAGGAGGCGCTCGCGACCTCCGACCGGCTGCTGGCGGTCGCGCCCGACCACGCGCAGGCGCACCACAACCGGGGCTCGTCGCTGTCGGCGCTGCTGCGCTACCCGGAGGCCGTCGACGCGTACACGCGCGCGCTCGCGCTCAAGCCGGACAACGTCGCGTCGCTGATGAACCGCGGGTCGGTGCTCGCGTACATGACGCGCCACGCCGAGGCCGCGCGCGACTTCGGGCAGGTGCTGCTGCTCGACCCGGACTACCCGTACGTCGAAGGCGGGCTCACGTTCACGCGGCTGCACTGCTGCGACTGGCGCGACTACGACGCCGCGGTCGCGCGGCTCGCCGCCGGCGCTGCGGCCGGGCGCCAGGTGTCCGACCCGTTCCCGATGGTCACGACGACGTGGTCGCCCGAGGCGCAGCTCGCCTGCGCCCGCACGTGGGCCGCCGACAAGCTGCCGCCGGCGCCGGTGCCGCTGTGGAGCGGCGAGCGCTACGCGCACGAACGGATCCGCGTGGCCTACCTGTCCGCGGACTTCCACGAGCACGCGACGCCGCAGCTCCTGGCCGGCGTGCTGGAGCGGCACGACCGTGCGCGCTTCGAGACGATCGGCGTGTCGTTCGGCCCGGACTACGGCGACCCGACGCGCGCGCGCCTCGTCGCCGCGTTCGAGCGCTTCGTCGACGTGCGCGGCCAGACCGACCGCGCGGTCGCAGAGCTGCTCCGCGGGATGGAAGTCGACATCGCCGTCGACCTCAAGGGCTACACCTACGACGGCCGGCCGGAGGTCTTCGCGCTGCGGCCGGCACCGGTGCACGTCAACTTCCTGGGGTTTCCGGGCACGCTCGGGGCGCCGTGGATGGACTACATCCTCGCCGACGCGACGGTGGTGCCCGACGGCGACGAGCGCTGGTACTCCGAGCAGGTGGTGCGGCTGCCCGACAGCTACCAGCCCAACGACGACTCGCGCGCGATCCCCGGCGAGACGCCGACGCGCGCCGACGAGGGCCTGCCGGACGCGGGGTTCGTGTTCTGCTCGTTCAACAACAGCTTCAAGATCACGCCGCCCGTGTTCGACGTCTGGATGCGCCTGCTGCAGGCCGTCGACGGCAGCGTGCTGTGGCTGCTCCACGGCAACGCGGCGGCGCCCGCGAACCTGCGGCGCGAGGCGGCGGCGCGCGGCGTCGCGCCCGAACGGCTGGTGTTCGCGCAGCGGCGCCGCCTGCCGGAGCACCTCGCGCGGCACCGGCTGGCGGACCTCTTCCTCGACACGCTGCCGGTCAACGCGCACACGACGGCGAGCGACGCGCTGTGGGCCGGCCTGCCGGTCGTCACCGCGCTCGGCACCACGTTCGCGGGCCGCGTCGCGGGCAGCCTGCTGCGCGCGGCGGGCCTGCCCGAGCTCGTGAATGACACGCTGCCGGCGTACGAGGCGCTGGCGCTGGCGCTCGCGCGCGATCCCGCGCGGCTCGCCGCGGTCCGCGCGCGGCTCGCGGCCACGCGCACGGACTGCCCGCTGTTCGCCACCGACCGTTTCCGCCGCCACCTCGAGGCGGCCTACGCGGCGATGCACGAGCGGCAGCAGCGTGGCGAGCCGCCGGCGGCGTTCGCGGTGGCGCCGCTCGCGTAGCCATGGCGGGCACCGCCAGCCCCGCCGCGGCGCCCGCGGAGTTCTTTCCCAGCATCGCCCTGATCCGCGCGGTCGCGGCGCTGCTCGTCGTCTACGACCACTTCTTCGGCGTCTGGCCCGCGAAGGCGGGCGTGGACGTGACGCTCGCGGCGGTCGTCGAGCGCTGGGTGTTCGCGCCGCTGCACGTGATGCAGAGCGGCGGCGCCTTCGGCGTCGCGCTGTTCTTCATGGTCAGCGGCTTCATCATCGTCTACGTCGGCCAGCGCGAGTCGCGGCGGGCGTTCGCGATCCGCCGCGCGCTGCGCATCTATCCGCCGCTGTGGGTGTCGATCGCGCTGCTCCTCGTCGCGTGGTCGGTGGCGCTCGCCAACAGCGACGCGCTGGGATTGCGCGGCTGGGGCGTCAACACGGTCCTCGCGCAGGACGAGCCGCTGCCGTACATCCTGCTCGCGCTCACGCTCTCCAACTACCTCGTCGGCACGCCGCCGGTGAACGGCGTCGCGTGGACGCTGGTGATCGAGGTGATGTTCTACCTCGCGGTGTTCCTGCTGCTGCCGCTGCTGCGCACGCGTCCGCGCGCGGCGATTGCGGTCGCGTTCGCCGCGCTCGCGCTGCTGCAGGCGTCCGCGCGCGCGGGCGGGCCCGTGCTGTTCCTCGTCGCCGTCAACGGCGTCTACGTGACCTACCTGTTCCTCGGCAGCCTCGTCTACCTGCGCTGGGCGGGGAAGGTCGGCAACGGCTTCTTCGTCGGCGCGACCGCGGCGTTCTGGGGGCTGTTCCTGTGGGGCATGGCCAAGATCGTCGTGCAGCCGCCGTGGACGCTGTCGGGCTACGGCGTGTCGTACGCGTTCGCGTGGTGCGGGTTCGTCGCGCTGCTGCTCGTCGACCGGCACCTCGCGCTGCCGCCGGTCCCGGCGTTCTTCTCGCGGATCAGCTACTCGCTCTACCTCAACCACGGCGGGCTCGGCATGCTCACGCTGACGCTCCTGTACCCCCGCGTCGGCTTCGCCGCGGCCGCGGCGATCGCCTTCGTCGCGGTCGTGGCGATCTCCGCGGCGTCCTGGCGCTGGGTCGAGTTGCCGTCGCAGCGCCTGGCGCGGCGGTGGACGCCCCGCGCGGACGGCGCGCGCGCCGGCGCGCAGCCGGCTTGAGCGGGCACGCGGCACGGCGGAAAATGCGAAGCTTGCCCGGACCTGCAACCGCGCGCGAAGCGCCCCCGCCATGGACGTGAACATCTACGGCCGCCAGCTCTCCGCCGAGGAGATCGCCGCGGCGCGGCACCGCGAACTGGTCGGCGGCCTGTGGGACGAGATCGGCGCGCTGCAGTTCGAGTTCCTGAAGGGGCGCGGGCTCCTTCCGTCGCACCGGCTTGCCGACGTCGGCTGCGGCGCGCTGCGCGGCGGCGTCCACTTCGTCCGCTACCTCGAGCCCGGCCGCTACCACGGCCTCGACGTCAACGCGTCGCTGCTGGAGGCGGGACGGCGCGAGCTCGCGGCCGCGGGGCTCGCCGACCGCGCGCCGGAGCTCATCGCCGACGGCGGCTTCGCGCTGTCGCGCTTCGGCGTCGATTTCGACGTGGCGCTCGCCGTGTCGCTGTTCACGCACCTGCCGATGAACCAGATCGTGCGCTGCCTCGTCGAGACGCGCGCGGTGCTGCGCCCGGGCGCGGTCTTCTACGCGTCGTTCTTCGAGGCGCCCGGCAATCCGCACCTCGCGCCGCTGCCGCACGCGCCGGGCGGCGTCGTCACGTACTACGACACCGATCCCTACCACTACGCGTTCGCGCAGGTGCAGTGGATGGCGCAGGCCGCGGGCATGGCGGTCGAGCTGGTCGGGCCGTGGGGGCACCCGCGCGACCAGCGGATGCTCGCCTTCACCGCCGCCCGCTGACGGCCGTGCGGGCACCGCGACGGATGCGCGCGCCGATGTGCTGTAATGCGGGGGCCGCGCACCCGGCGGCACGGCGCCACTCCTTCATTGCGCGATGAGCAAGACCTGCTTCTTCACGATCGTCTCCAACAACTACCGCCACTTCGCGCGGACGCTGGTGGAGTCGGTCCGGGCGCAGGCGCCGGACCTCGACGCGTTCGTCGCGATCTGCGACGGCCCGCTCGCGGAGCGCGACCCGCGCGACGCGTACACCGAGCTGCCGATCCGCGAGCTCGCCCTCCCGCAGTTCGACCGCTTCGCGTTCCAGTACACGATCCTCGAGCTCAACACGGCGATCAAGCCGTGGGTGTTCGCGGCGCTGTTCGCGCGCGGCTACGAGCGCGTGATCTACTTCGACCCGGACATCCGGCTGTACGGCCCGCTCGCGCCGATCACGGCGCGGCTCGACACCGCCGACGTCGTGCTGACGCCGCACCTGACCGGGCCGCTCGACGACGGCGGGCACCCGTCGGAGCTCGCGATCCTGCAGTCGGGCAGCTACAACCTGGGCTTCATCGCGCTCAACCGGACCGACGAGACGCGGCGCTTCGTCGCGTGGTGGCAGGGCAAGCTCGAGCGCGAGTGCATCGTCGACATCCCGCGCGGCCTGTTCACCGACCAGAAGTGGATCGACCTCGTGCCCGGCATGTACGCGCGCGTGGCGATCGAGCGCGACCCCGCGTGGAACGTCGCGTACTGGAACCTCAACCACCGCACGGTCGTGCGCGGCGACGACGGCGTGACGCGCGTCGACGGGCGGCCGCTCGTGTTCTTCCACTTCTCGGGCTTCGCGCCCGGCGGCCGGCTGTTTTCCAAGCACCAGGACCGCTACACGCTGGAGAACCTGCCGCCGGCCGTGCGCGCGCTCGCCGACGGCTACGCGGCGGACCTCGTGCGCAACGGCTACGAGGCCTGCCGCGCGCTGCCCTACGCGTTCGGGCGGTTCCCGGGCGGCACGCCGATCCCCGACCTCGCGCGCCGCTGCTACCGCGAGAACTTTCCGTGGGACGCGCCGCACCCGGACCTGTGGACGGCGGAAGGCGAGGCGTTCGTCGTCGACTGGCTGAACGCGCCGTCGCCCGAGCACGGCCGCGTGCCGTGGGTGACGCGCCTCGCGGCGGCGCTGTACCGGCTGCGGCCCGACCTGCAGGCGGCGTTCCCCGACGTCGGCGGCAAGCACGGACGCGCGTTCGCGCAGTGGTTCGTTGCCGAGGGACCGGCACAGGAGCGCTTCCCGGAAGTGTTCGTGGCACCGGTCCGCGCGGCGCTCGAAGGCCGGCGCACCGTGCGCGCCGAAGCCGCGGCGCCGCCGGCCGCGGCGGTGCGCACCGACACCGACGAAGGCCTGCCGATCGCCGCGGCGGGCGGAGCGGCCGCCGGTGAGCGCGGTGCGCTGCGCGGCGTCTACCGGATCGCGTATCGCGTCGCCTGGGGCGTGCGCGGCGCCGTGAAGCCGCTGACCACGCAGGCGTTCCGCCACCGCGTACGCCACCTGCTGCTGCGCAAGGCGTACTTCGACGACAGCTATGCCACGCCGCCGCTGGTGGCGGCTGCCGGGCACGCCGCGGCGGCGGCGCCGCCGGCGGTCGCCTATCCGCCGCACGTCCATCGCGCCGGCGACGACGCGGTCGGCGTCAACGTCGTCGGCTACCTCGCGGCGGAGAGCGGCATCGGCGAGTCGGCGCGCTCGATGCTGCGCATCGTCAACGCCGGGCACGTGCCGGTGGCGCCGATCGACTTCAAGGTCGGCAACCTGTCGCGGATGCAGGAGTCGATCCCCGGCGTGGCGGCGACGGAGCACCTGCACGCCGTCAACCTGTTCCACATCAACGCCGACCAGATGCCGATCGCGCGCGAGCACCTCGGTGCGTCGCTGTTCGCCGGTCGCTACAACATCGGCTACTGGGCGTGGGAGCTCGCGGAGTTTCCCGACGCGTGGGTGCCGTCCTTCGACCTGGTCGACGAGGTCTGGGTCCCTTCCGCGTTCTGCCAGCAGGCGATCTCCGTCAAGGCGCCGGTGCCCGTGCTGCGCGTGCCGCACTCGGTCGAGGCCCCGCCGGTCGCGGCGGACCGCGCGCGCTTCGGCCTGGCCGCCGGCGACGTCGCGTTCTTCGCGATGTGCGACGTGCTGTCGGTGCCGGAGCGCAAGAACCCGCTGGGCGTGGCGGAGGCGTTCCGCGCGGCGTTCCCGGGCAGCGAAGCGGCGCGGCTGTTCATCAAGGTCGGCAACCTCGAATTCCAGCCGGACCTGAAGGCGCGGCTCGCCGACCTGGTGCGCGCGGACCCGCGGATCGCGCTGGTCGAGGGCTACCTCGCGCGGCAGGACCTCTGGACGCTGATGGCTTCGATCGACTGCTTCGTGTCGCTGCACCGCGCCGAGGGCTTCGGCCTCGGCATGGCGGAGGCGATGGCGTGCGGCAAGGCGGTGATCGCCACGCCGTGGTCGGGCAACGCCGACTTCACGCGCGCCGACAACGCGCTGCTCGTCGACTACACGCTGGTCGAGTTGACGCGCGACCTCGGGCCGTACCGGCGCGGGCAGACGTGGGCCGAGCCCGACGTCGCGTCGGCTGCGCAGGCGATGCGGCAGGTGGCGGAGTCGCCCGCGCTGCGCGAGCGCCTCGGCCGGCGCGGCCTCGCGACGGTCGCGCGCGAGCTGGCGCCCGCGGCGCTGGCGCCGCTGGTGGAGGCCCGGCTGCGCGCCATCCACGCGCTGCTCGCGCGGCGCGCGGCGCGACCGGCGTAGGTTCGCGGCCTGCGGGCGCAGGCGATGCTCGCACAGGCGCTGGCGCTGCACCGGGCGGGGCGGCTCGACGAGGCCGCGGACCTCTACCGTGCGGTGCTGCGCGCGCAGGCCTGCGCAGCGCGACGCGCTGCGCCTGCTGGGAACGCTCGAGGCCCAGCGCGGCAACCTGACGCGAGGCGCGGCGGCTCCTCGCGCGCCTGCACGGCGTGGCCGCCGAGTCCGCCGCCGCGCACGTGCACGTGGCCGACCTGCTCGCCGGCGCGCCGCTTCGACGCCGCGCTCGCGGGCTACGACCGCGCGCTGGCGCTCGCACCGCGGCTGCCGGTCGCGCACTTCAACCGGGCGCTGGCGCTGCAGTCCGCCGGCCGCCACGCGGAGGCCGTGGCCGGCTACGACGCGCTGCTGGCGCTCGAGGCGGCGTCGGCGGACGGGTGGAACAACTGCGGCGGTGCGCTGGCGGCGCTCGGCCGCTTCGACGAGGCGCTCGCGAGCTTCGACCGTGCGCTCGTTGCGGCCCGGCTTTGCGCAGGCCGCCGCCAACCGCGCGGCGGCGCTGCAGGTACGCATCGTGCCGGCCGCTGTCGCGATTACTACGACGCGCTGGCCGCGGCCGACCGTGCGGTGGCCGCGGCGCCGCGGCTCGCCGAGGCGCGGATCAATCGCGGCACCGCGCTGCGCGACGCGGGACGCGTCGACGAGGCGCTCGCCGACTACGACGCGGCGATCGCGCTCGCGCCCGGCCTCGCCGCCGCGCACGGCAATCGCGGCATGGCGCTCGCCGCGCTCGGCCGCCACGACGAGGCGATCGCCAGCTTCGACCGCGCCGTCGCGCTCGATCCGCAACCGGCGGACGCGCTGCTGCAGCGAGGCGCGTCGCTGGCGTGGCTCAAGCGGCACGGCGAGGCGAGCCGCGACTTCGCGCGCGTGATGGGCTCGGCGCCGGACCGGCCGGCGGTCCCGGGCCTCGCGCTGCACGCGCGCGCGAACGGCTGCGCCTGGGACGGCTTCGCCGACGCGGCGCAGCGGATCGTGGCGGACGTGCGCGCGGGCCGGCGCGCGGCGTCGCCGCTCGTGATGCTGGCGCTGACCGACTCCGCGCCCGACCAGCTCGCGTGCGCGCGCGCGTGGGTGCGCGACACGATGCCGGTGGCCCCCGCGCCGCTGTGGCGCGGCGAGCGCTACGGCCACGCGCGCATCCGTGTCGCGTACCTGTCGTCCGATTTCGGCGAGCACGCGGTGTCCTACCTGGCGGCCGGTGTGTTCGAGGCGCACGACCGCGGCCGCTTCGAGACGATCGCGGTGGCCTCGGGGCCGGACGACGGCAGCCCGATGCGCAGACGCCTCGAGTCCGCGTTCGACCGCTTCGTCGACGCCGGCCACAGGAGCGACCGCGACGCGGCGGTGCTGCTGCGCGAGCTGGAGGCGGACGTCGTCGTCGACCTGACCGGCCACACGTACGGCAGCCGCACCGGCGTGCTGGCGTGGCGGCCGGCGCCCGTGCAGGTCGCCTGGCTCGGCTTTCCCGGCACGCTCGGCGCGGACTTCGTCGACTACGTCCTTGCCGACCGGTTCGGTGTTCCGGAGGAGCGCCGCGGTGTGTTCGCGGAGAAGGTCGTCTGGCTGCCGGACACGTTCCAGCCGAACGACCGCCGGCGCGCGATCGCGTCGCGCACGCCGACGCGGGCGGAGGCCGGGCTGCCGGAGGGTGCGTTCGTGTTCTGCGCGTTCGCCAACAGCTACAAGATCACGCCGGCGATGTTCGACGTGTGGATGCGGCTGCTGCGCGCCGCGGACGGCAGCGTGCTGTGGCTGCAGGGCGGCGAGCAGGCGACCGCCGCCAACCTGCGGCGCGAGGCCGGCGCGCGCGGCGTCGACCCGGCGCGGCTCGTGTTCGCGCCGCGCGTGCCCTACGCGGGTCACCTCGCGCGCCACCGGCTCGCGGATCTCTTCCTCGACACGCTGCCTTTCAACGGCGGCGCCACGGCCAGCGACGCGCTGTGGGCGGGGCTGCCGGTGGTCACGTGCGCCGGCGAGGCGATGGCCGCCCGCATGGCCGGCAGCCTGCTGCACGCGGCCGGGCTGCCGGAGCTCGTCACCGCGTCGCCTGCCGACTACGAGGCGACGGCGCACGCACTTGCGCGGGAGCCCGCGCGGCTCGCGGCGTTGCGCGCGCGGCTCGAACGCGATCGGGACACCTGCGCGCTGTTCGACACGGCGCGGTTCTGCCGCGGGCTGGAGGCGGCGTACGTGGTCATGCACGAGCGGGGGCTGCGCGGAGAGGCGCCGGAGGCGTTCGCGGTGTAGCGCATGCAGCGCCCCTGAACCGAGCCTGGCTCCGAAACCGAGCCTGGCTCGGTTGTTGCGGTACGGCGAGCAATGGAACGTCCGCGGCAGCGCGTGCCCGCAATACCGAGCCTGGCTCGATATTCGCGGGCTCGATATTCGCGGGCGGCGCCCCCTCACCCCAACCCTCTCCCCTGCGGGGAGAGGGAGCAATGCGGCGTCGTGCCGGGCCGATGCGCGGCGGCGTCAGTGCGCGGTGCGCGGCTTGCGAGGAGCGAGCCAGGCTCGATTACCAGCCAAGAAACCGAGCCAGGCTCGGCGTGTCCGCTCAGTGGGTGGTGCGCGGCTTGAAGTACTCGACGCGGTCGATCGACGCGACGTCGAGCTCGCGAAGTTCCACACCCTGCAGCAGCTTGAGCGGGACCGGCGTGCCCGCCCCGCCGCGGGCCCACACCTTCCGGTAGAACTCCGGCTGCGTGCGCACGGTCTCGCCGGCGACGGCGAGCACGATGTCGCCGGCCTTGATGCCCGCGCGCTCGGCCGGCCCGTCGGGCGACACGCGGGTCACGACGAGGCGGCCCTGCACCTCCTCCGTCGCGACGCCGAGCCACGGCCGCGCGGGACCGGCGCGGCGGCCGGCGCTCAGCATGTCGGCGAGGATCGGCTTCAGGAGGTCGATCGGCACGAACATGTTGCCCGGCAGCCGCGGCTCCTCGTCGGTGGCGTCGCGCACGATCAGCGAGCCCACGCCCAGCAGCTTGCCGTCGCGGTCGATGAGCGCCGCGCCGCTCCAGTTGAGCGTGGGCGGGCTCGTGTAGATCGCCTGGTCGAGCGCGTACTCCCAGCTGCCCGAGAACGCCCGCTTGCTGACGACGTACGCGAACGCCACGTTGTCGTCGCCCGACGAGGCGATCATCACCGGCTGGCGGTTCGCGACTTTCGCCGACTCGCCGAGCGCCACCGGCTTCGCGTCGAGCGGCGCGATCGTGCGCAGCAGCCCGAACCCCGTGGCGTGGTCGTAGCCGACGACCCGCGCCGCGAGCGTGCGTCCCTTGCTGTCGACGACGCTCACCTCCTCGGCCTCGACGATCAGGTAGCCGATGGTCAGGATGAGGCCGTTCTCGTCGATCACCACGCCGCTGCCCTCGCGCTCGCTGCCGAGCGACGCCGCGCTGCGCGCGCCGGGGACCGCCTGCGCGTTGACCTTGACGATCGCGCCGAAGATCGCCGCGGCGTCAGCCGCACCGGCGACGGGTGGCGCGTCGGCCAGCCTGGTCTGGCTCCACGCGGCCGGGGCCGCCAGCGCAAGCGCGAGCCACGCGCAGGTGAGGATTCGCGTCGGGGTCATAGAGGGCCTCCCGCTTCGACGAGGCGGGCGCGGCGCGACCCGCCCGCACGATCGACGGCCGCACGGCGCACGCGCGTGCCCGAGCCGCTACTATAGCGCGGCGCTTCCACCACGCAACCCGACGGCGGGTGGCGGCGGGAGCGCCCGCCGCGTGGTGGGCCTGGATCCGCGTTCGTATAATCGCGGTAAAGAAGGATCGGCAGGGGGAGACCGGACGCGCCGCGCGTGCCCGGCCGCCCTGCCGCCGTCCGCGCGCACGACAGGAGAGCTGCCCGATGCCCCGCAAGACCCCCGATCAATTGCGCTCGCACCGATGGTTCGGCGAGTCCGACATGCGCGGCTTCGGTCACCACTCGCGCGTCGCGCAGATGGGCTACTCGCGCGCCGACTACCAGGGCAAGCCGGTGATCGCGATCGTCAACACGTGGAGCGACATCAACCAGTGCCACGCGCACTTCCGGCAGCGCGCGGACGAGGTGCGGCGCGGCGTGCTGCAGGCGGGCGGCTTCCCGCTGGAGATGCCGGCGCTGGCGCTGGCCGAGGTGTTCCAGAAGCCGACGACGATGATGTACCGCAACCTGCTCGCGATGGAGACCGAGGAGCTCTTGCGCAGCTACCCGGTCGACGGCTGCGTGCTGATGGGCGGCTGCGACAAGACCACGCCCGCGATGCTCATGGGCGCGCTGTCGATGAACCTGCCGGCGATCTTCATGCCGGCCGGGCCGATGCTCGCGGGCCGCTGGCGCGACCAGGTGCTGGGCAGCGGCTCGGACGTGTGGAAGTACTGGGCCGAGAAGCGCGCCGGCAACCTCACCGACGAGCAGTGGCGCGGCATCGAGGAGGGCATCGCGCGCTCGCCGGGCACGTGCATGACGATGGGCACCGCGTCGACGATGACCTCCGCCGTCGAGGCGATGGGCTTCACGCTGCCCGGCGCGACGTCGATCCCCGCGGCCGACTCGCGGCACGCGCGGATGGCGGCGGAGACCGGCCGCCGGATCGTCGACATGGTGTGGGAGGACGTGAAGCCGCGCGACATCGCGACCGCCGCCGCGATCGACAACGCGATCACGACGATCCTCGCGCTGGGCGGCTCGACCAACTCCGTCGTGCACATGGTGGCCGTCGCGCGCCGCGCCGGCATCCCGCTCTCGATCGACCGCTTCGACGAGCTCGCCCGGCGCACGCCGCTCGTCGCCAACCTGCGGCCGGCCGGCAAGTACCTGATGGAGGACTTCTTCTACGCAGGCGGCCTGCGCGCGCTGCTCGCGGGCATCGCCGACCTGCTGGCGCTGTCCGAGCGCACGGTCAACGGCCGCACGCTGGGCGAGAACATCGCGGGCGCGGAAGTCTTCGACCGCGACGTGATCCTGCCGCGCGAGCGCGCGCTGGTCGAGCGGGACAGCCTCGCCGTGCTGCGCGGCAACCTGGCGCCCGACGGCGCCGTGATCAAGCCGGCCGCGGCCGAGCCGCAGTTGTGGCGGCACACCGGGCCCGCCGTCGTGTTCGCCGACTACAACGACATGGCGGCGCGCATCGACGACCCGGCGCTGCCGGTGACGAAGGATTCGGTGCTCGTGCTGCAGAACGCCGGACCGCAGGGCGCGCCCGGCATGCCCGAGTGGGGCCAGCTGCCGATCCCGAGGAAGCTGCTGGAGCAGGGCGTGCGCGACATGGTGCGCATCTCCGACGCGCGGATGAGCGGCACGAGCTACGGCGCGTGCGTGCTGCACGTCGCGCCGGAGTCGTTCGTCGGCGGGCCGCTCGCGCTGGTCCGCGACGGCGACCTCGTATCGCTCGACGTGCCGGCGCGCAGGCTGGAACTGAAGGTGAGCGACGCCGAGTTGGCACGCCGCCGCGCGGCGTGGACGAGGCCCGCGCCGCGCTACGCACGCGGCTTCGGCGCGCTGTACCAGCAGCACATCACGCAGGCGGACCAGGGCTGCGACTTCGACTTCCTCGAAGGCACGGCGCCCACGCCGGAGCCCGAGATCCACTGACCGGCGGATTCGCCGGGGCAGCGCACTGCCGGAAGTCCACCAGGAGGCGGCACATGAGCATCGTAGGAGCACTGCACGCAGTGGTCGTTGCCGCCTGCGCGGCGCTCGTGGTCCCCGCGTGGGGGCAGGCCTGGCCGGCGAAGCCGATCAAGCTGGTGGCGCCCAGTACGCCCGGCGACGCGCCGGACGTCATCGCGCGCCTCGTCGCGGAGAAGCTCTCGACCGCGCTCGGGCAGCAGGTCGTCGTCGAAAACCGGCCCGGCGCCGGCGGCGTCGTCGGCTCCGACGCGGTCGCCAAGGCGGCGCCCGACGGCTACACGCTGATCATGGGCAACGCCGGCTCGCACGGCATCAACGCCGCCGTCTACACGAAGCTGCCGTACGACATCCAGCGCGACTTCGCGCCGGTGAGCCAGGTGGCGGTCGCGCCGAACGTGATGGTGATCAATCCGGGCATTCCCGCGACCAGCGTGGCCGAGTTCATCGCGTACGCGAAGAGCCAGCCGGGCAAGCTCTCCTACGCGTCCGGCGGCAACGGCAGCAGCGCGCACATGTCGATGGAGCTCTTCAAGGCGATGGCGGGCGTCGACCTGCAGCACGTCCCGTACAAGGGCGCGACGCCGGCGCTCACCGACGTGATCGGCGGGCAGGTCGTGGCGTTCATCGGCAACATGCCGCCGACGGTGCCGCACATCAAGTCGGGCAAGTTGAGGGGCCTCGCGGTGACGACGACGAAGCGCTCGGCGCTGATGCCCGAGCTGCCGACGATCGCCGACACGCTGCCGGGTTACGAGACCGTCGCGTGGTTCGGCGTGCTGGCGCCGGCGGGGACGCCGCCCGAGGTCGTGGAGCGGCTGTCCCAGGAGATCGGGCGGATCGCGCGCTCGCCCGAGATGCGCGAGAAGCTCGCCGGAATGGGCGCCGAGCCCGTCGGCGGCACGCCGGCGGAGTTCCGTGCGGTGATCGACCGCGACATCGCCAAGTGGAAGCCGCTGGCGCAGAAGGTCGGCATCAAGGTCGACTGACGGCCGGGGCTCGCCGATGGCCGCGATCGTCGCCGTCGAACCGGTCGTCGTCCACGTTTCGCCACGGACCAACTGGACGTTCGTCGCCGTCACGGCGGGCGACGGCGCGACCGGCTGGGGCGAGTGCTCGCTCAACGGCTGGGAGCCGCTGCTCGTCGCGCAGGCGGGGATGCTCGCGCGCGACGCCGTCGGCCGCGACGTCGACGACGTCGCGGACCTTGTCCGCTACCTGCCGCACTCGCCCGGAGGACTGGTCGCGCACGCGGTGAAGAGCGCGGCCGAGCAGGCGCTGTCCGACCTGCGTGCGCAGGCTGCGGGCCTGCCGGTTGCGCGCCTGCTCGCCGCCGCGCCGCGCGCCGCGGTGCCCGCATACGCGAACATCAACCGCGGCGTCGCAGAGCGGTCGCCGGCCGGATTCGCCGCCGCGGCGCGGCGCGCGGTCGCCGCCGGCTACCGGGCGGTGAAGCTCGCGCCGTTCGACGGCGTGATCGCCGAGCGCCGCGGCGACGCCGATCGACGCGCCACGCGCACCGGCCTCGACCGCGTGTTCGCCGTGCGCGACGCGGTCGGCGCAGGCGTGGCCGTGATGGTCGACTGCCACTGGCGCTTCGACGTCGAGCGCGCCGAGGCGCTGCTGGCGGACATCGCGCCCGCGAAGCCGTACTGGGTCGAGTGCATGGTGTCCGAGCACCCGCTGCAGTACGGCGCGATCGCGCGGCTGACGGCGCTGGCACACGACCACGGGACCCGCACCGCGGGCGGGGAGATGATCGCCGGCGCGGACACGGCGCGCGCCATGTGCGAAGCGCGCCTCTACGACGTGCTGATGCCCGACATCAAGTACGCCGGCGGCTACGCGGGCATGCAGGCGATCGCCGCCGTGTGCGCGGCGCACGGCGTGGAGTTCGCGCCGCACAATCCCACCGGACCCGTCGCGCACGTCGCGAGCATCCACCTGTGCGCCGCCGCGCCGACGCTGCTGTGGCTCGAGCATCAGTGGAACGAGACACCGCTCTTCGCCGCGCTCGCGGGCGGGCACGTGCCGTCGCTCGTGGACGGGGCGTTCGTCGTGCCCACGGAACCCGGACTCGGCGCCGCGCTCGACGTTGCGCTGGCGCGCGCGCATCCCTATCGTGCTCTGGGCAAGGACGCGAATCTCGATCCGCGACTGGGATGAATCTTCACGCGCCTTCGGGCCCTCACCCCAGCCCTTTCCCGCTGCGCGGGAGAGGGAGGGCGTTGTCCAATCACCTCGCCGAGGCCAGCCGATGAGTGATCTCTTCCCCGGGTTTGCCGCGCATCGCGTGCAGACTTCCGGCACCCACATCCATTGCGAAGTGGGCGGCAGCGGGCCCCCGCTGCTCCTGCTGCACGGCTATCCGCAGACACACGCGATGTGGCACCGGATCGCGCCAGGCCTCGCGCGCGACTACACGGTCGTGTGCGCGGACCTGCGGGGCTACGGCGACTCGGGAAAGCCCGAGAGCGACGCGACGCACGGCGCCTACGCGAAGCGCGCGATGGCGCAGGACATGGTCGACGTGATGCGCCACTTCGGCTTCCCGCGCTTCCGGCTGGCGGGCCACGACCGCGGCGGCCGCGTCGCGCACCGGTTGTGCGTCGACCATCCGCAGTGCGTCGAGCGGGTCGCGGTGCTCGACATCTCGCCGACGCGGCTCATGTTCCGCCAGACCGACCAGGCGTTCGCGACCGCCTACTATCACTGGTTCTTCCTGATCCAGCCCTTCGACCTGCCGGAGAAGCTGATCGGCGCCGATCCGCTGTACTACCTGCGCAAGAAGACCGGCGGCTGGGGCTCGGCCGCGAACATCTTCGACCCGCGCGCGTTCGCGGAGTACGCGCGGTGCTTCGCCGATCCGGCGACCATCCACGCCACCTGCGAGGACTACCGCGCCGCCGCGTCGATCGACCTCGTCCACGACGACGCCGACGTCGCCGCCGGCCGCAAGGTCGCGTTTCCGCTGCTGGTGTTGTGGGGAGAGAAGGGCGTCGTGCACCGATACTTCTCGCCCGTCGAGGATTGGCGTACCGTGGCCGTGGACGTGCGCGGCCGGGCATTGCCCGCGGGGCATTACCTGGCCGAGGAAGCGCCGGAGGAAACGCTGCGCGAGCTTGCCGCGTTCCTCGCGGCATGACAACGACGACGCCAGGATCGGGAGGAACCATGGGACGCACGCGCATCTTTCGCATGATCTTCGCGGCGCTCGCCGCGGCGGGCGCGGTTGCGGGTGCCGCGGCGCCCGCGTACGCGCAGACGTATCCGGGCCGGCCCGTGAAGATGGT
>JBGAMF010000097.1:0-15306 GCA_044223185.1 Casimicrobiaceae bacterium
CCATGTGCGTGCGCGGCTGGTACTTGCCGGGACGCAGGCGATCGATCGCGATCGTCTGCAGCGCGCCCGCGTCCCCGGCCTCGCCGCCGCCGGCCAGCAGCGCGTCGAGGCCGCGGCCCAGGCCCTTAGGTCGGATCATCGTGCCGCCGTCGTCAAAAAATGCAGGAGGGCGCAGCCCACCTGCATCATTCCATTTCCCCTCGCCCACGTGCGGGAGATGGGGAAGGGGTGAGGGCGCGACTCGTCGTGCACGTTCAGGCCGCCGCGCCGCCCGTCGCCGCTTCGGCGCGGCGCAGCATCTCACCGGCGAGCGCCAGGTACGCGAGCGCGCCCTTCGACTGCGGCTCGAGCTTCAGCGCCGGAAGGCCGTGCGACGGCGCCTCGGCGAGGCGCACGTTGCGCGGAATGATCGTGCGGAAGAGCTTGTCGCCGAAGTGCTTCTCGAGCTCCGCGGTCACGTTGAGCGCGAGCGTGTTGCGCGGGTCGTACATCGTGCGCAGGAGGCCCTCGATCTCGAGCCGGGGGTTGAGGTGCGCGCGCACCTTCTTCAGCGTCTGCACGAGGTCGGACAAGCCTTCCAGCGCGTAGTACTCGCACTGCATGGGGATCAGCACCGAGTCCGCGGCGCACAGGCCGTTCAACGTCAGCAGCGACAGCGACGGCGGGCAGTCGAGGAGGATGAAGTCGTACTCCGGCGCGACCTCGTGGATCGCCGACTTCATCTGCGACAGCGCCTCCGCCAGCGCGTCCTTCAGGCGCGTCTCGCGCTCGGGAAGGTCCACGAGCTCGATCTCGGCGCCGGCGAGCTCGCGGTTGGCCGGGACCACGTCGAAGCCGCCGGAAGGCGAAGACACGCGCACGTCGGCGATCCGGCGCTCGCCCAGCAGCACCTGGTAGACGGTCGCGGGCACTGTGCGCTTGTCGAGGCCGGAGCCGGTCGTGGCGTTGCCCTGCGGGTCGAGGTCGACCAGCAGCACGCGGCGCTTCATCGCGACCAGGCTCGCCGCGAGGTTGACGGACGTGGTCGTCTTGCCGACACCGCCCTTCTGGTTCGCTACGGCAATGATGCGGGTCATCGCGGCTCCGCGTCGCTCGTGCGCTGCATGACGATCAGGTGGCGCGCCGCGTCGAGGCCGGGCACGGTGAGCGCCGGCTTCGCCGTCACGACGAACGCCGGCGGCAGCTCGGCCAGCTCCTCGTCGGGGTGGACGCCCTTCATCGCGACGAGGATGCCGTGCGGCGCCAGGTGGCGCGCGGACGCGGTCGCGAACGTGGCGAGGTCGGAGAACGCGCGCGAGATCACGACGTCGAACGGGGCGGCGGGGACGAAGTCCTCGACGCGCGTCGCGTGCGCGGCGACGTTGCGCAGGGCGAGCTCGATCGCCGCCTGCGTGAGGAACGCGACCTTCTTGTGGCTGGTGTCGACCAGCTCGACGCGCCAGTCCGGCCGCGCCAGCGCGAGCGGAATGCCGGGGACGCCGCCACCTGCGCCCACGTCGAGCACGCGCAAGCCCGCGCGCGACGACAGGTGCGGCAGCACGGCGAGCGCGTCGAGCAGGTGATGCGTGACCATCCGCTCCGGCTCGCGGATCGCCGTCAGGTTGTAGGTGCGGTTCCACTTCGCGAGCAGCGCGACGTAGGCGAGCAGGCGCTGCTGCTGCGCCGCGTCCACGCGGAGGCCCAGCGCGGCGATGCCGCGGGCGAGCTCGTCGGCCAGCGAGGCGGCCGCCACGCTCATGCCGAGACCCGCAGCGGATCGCGCGGCGCGCCGGCGCGCTTCAGGTGCACGAGCAGCAGCGAGATGGCGGCCGGCGTCACGCCGGAGAGGCGCGCGGCCTGCCCGACGGTCTCGGGCTTGCCTGCGGCGAGCTTCTGGCGCACCTCGACGGAGAGCCCGCGCACGTCGCGGTAGTCGAGGCCGGCCGGGATGCGCAGCGACTCCTGCGCCAGCGCGCGGGCGACCTCGTCGTGCTGACGGTCGATGTACCCGGCGTACTTGGTCGCGATCTCGACCTGCTCGGCGACCAGCGGGTCGGCGACCGGCGTGCCGGCGCCGGGCAGCGCGAGCAGCCGGGCGTAGGTCACGTCCGGGCGCCGCAGCAAGTCAGTAAGCGCATACTCTCGCTCGATGGCTTGTCCGATAAGGCGTTCGGCGACGTCTGCGGGAACGATCTGCGGGTTGACGTAGGTCGCGGCCAGCCGCGTGCGCTCGGCGTCGATGGCGTCGCGCTTGCGCGCGAACGCGTCCCACCGGGCATCGTCCACCACGCCCAGCCGGCGGCCGTGCGCGGTCAGGCGCAGGTCGGCGTTGTCTTCGCGCAGCGAAAGCCGGTACTCGGCGCGCGACGTGAACATCCGGTACGGCTCGGAGACGCCGCGGGTGATGAGGTCGTCGACCAGCACGCCCAGGTATGCCTCGTCGCGGCGCGGGCACCAGCCGTCCTCGCCGCGGACCTGCCGGGCGGCGTTGATGCCGGCGAGCAGCCCCTGCGCCGCCGCCTCCTCGTAGCCCGTCGTCCCGTTGATCTGGCCGGCGAAGAAGAGGCCGTGGATCGCCTTGGTCTCCAGCGTCGACTTCAGGCCGCGCGGGTCGAAGTAGTCGTATTCGATCGCGTACCCCGGCCGCAGGATGTGCGCGCGCTCGCACCCCGGCATCGACCGGACGAGGTCCTGCTGCACGTCGAACGGCAGCGACGTCGAGATGCCGTTCGGGTAGATCTCGTGCGTGTCGAGCCCTTCCGGCTCGAGGTAGATCTGGTGGCTCTGGCGCTCGGCGAAGCGGACGACCTTGTCCTCGATCGACGGGCAGTAGCGCGGGCCCACCCCCTTGATGACGCCCGAGTACATTGGCGAGCGGTCGAGGCCGCCGCGGATGATCTCGTGCGTGCGCGGGTTGGTGTGCGTGATCCAGCACGGCCGCTGCTCCGGGTGCATGTCCCGCCGCCCCAGGAACGAGAACACCGGCGCCGGGTCGTCGCCGGGCTGGATGGCCAGCACCGAGAAGTCGATCGTCCGGCCGTCCAGGCGTGGCGGCGTGCCGGTCTTCAACCGCCCGACGGGAAGCTTCAGCTCGCGCAGCCGCGCACCCAGTTGCTTGGCCGGCGGGTCGCCCGCCCGGCCCGCTTCATAGCTGGACAGCCCGACGTGGATCAGGCCCGACAGGAACGTGCCCGTGGTGAGCACCACCGCCTTGGCGTGAAAGGTCAGCCCGATCTGCGTCACCACGCCGGCCACCCGGTCGCCGTCGAGCAGGAGGTCGTCGACCGGCTGCTGGAACAGCGTGAGGTTGGGCTGGGTTTCGAGCCGCCGGCGGATCGCCTTGCGGTAGAGCACGCGGTCCGCCTGCGCGCGGGTGGCGCGCACCGCCGGCCCCTTGCTGGAGTTGAGCGTGCGGAACTGGATGCCGGCCTCGTCGGTGGCGATGGCCATGGCGCCACCCAGCGCGTCGATCTCGCGGACGAGGTGGCCCTTGCCGATGCCGCCGATCGACGGGTTGCACGACATCTGCCCCAGCGTTTCGAGGCTGTGCGTCAGCAGCAGCGTCCGCCGCCCCATCCGCGCGGACGCGAGTGCCGCCTCGGTGCCGGCGTGGCCGCCACCCACGACGATGACGTCGAAGCGCTCCTGGAACTCCATGATTTTACGAATGTTTGTGGCTGCGAGAACCGCCTGGGCAAGACCGCCATTCTAGTCGAAGCGCGGCAGCCGCGATAGCTGCCGGCGTTTCACGTGAAACCGTCGCGCGCGCACGGTGGGTGCGTCGGTTCGCCCGGAGGGCCGCCTGCGTTTCACGTGAAACGTCGGGCCGGCTCGGCGCCCGGCTACCGCGCCGGTCCGGTCGACTGGCGGACCACCAGCTTGATCGGCAGTTCGCCACGCGGCGCGGGCTCGCCGCGCAACTGCGCCAGCACGCGCTCCGCCGTCGCCGCGCCGGCCGCCTCGTAGGCGACCCGCAGGGTGGTCAGCGGCGGGACCGCGTGCCGCGCCGCCGGCGTGTCGCCGCACCCGGTCACCGACAGGTCCCGCGGTACGGACACGCCGTCCGCGGCGAGTTGGCACATTGCCGTCAGCGCCAGCGAGTCGTCGGCGCAAACCAGCGCCGTCGGCCGCCGCCCCGCCGCTGCCAGCGCGACGCGAAGCGTGGCGCCGGAGCCGGCGATCGCTTCGGCAGGCGGCGGCAGCGCCGCCGCCGCGAGCGCGGCGCCAAGCCCGGCGCGCAGCGCCGTCGCCCGCGCGGACGCGGCGCCGTCCCCGGTCAGCCAAAGGCACCGCGCGTGGCCCAGCGCCAGGAGGAACTGGCCCAGGGTTCGCCCGGCGCGCCACCAGGCGCCGCCGGGACCGGTGCCGGTCGCACCGATGTCGTCCACGTCGATTCCGGCCAGCGAGATGCGCCGCTCGCGCAGATGGGCCAGCGCGGCGGATCCGGGCGTGCGTCCGATCGCGACGACCGCCTCCACCGCGCGACCGGCCAGCGCGGCCGCGGCCGCCGCTTCGCGTTGCGCGTCGCCCCCGGTGAGTGCCAGCAGCGTCGCGTAGCCGGCCCCCGCGAGCCGCGCCTCGAGACCGGCAACGGCGGCGGCCCAGCCGTCGTCGCGCAGCGTGGGGGCGAGCACGCCGATCAGCCGGCTGTGCCGCGACGACAGGCTGCGGGCCGCTTCGTCGGGCACGAACGCCAGCGCCGCCATGGCCGTCCGGACGCGCGCCCCCAGTACCGGGCTGACCGCGGCGGGCGCGTTGATGGCCCGGGAGACCGTCGCCGTCGACACGCCGGCGCGCACCGCCACGTCCCGCAATGTGGCCCGTGTCTCATCGCCCGCCCTGCGCCGCCCGCCCAAGCCCGCCTTTCCGCAGGCGCACGACGCGTGACCGCGCGCGCGCCGCCTGCCACTACGTGACGAGCCTCAATGTAAACGCTTACATCGCGGTACGCAATCCGGCGTGCGATCCATCCGCCGAGGGGACTTCCGCTCCCACCGCCCCGCCGCGAGGAACCCAGCGGCCGGTCCCCGCATGGCGCGCGATGCGCGCGGACGGCGCGCGGCGCGTCAGGATTTCGGCGGCTCGCGCAGTTCCCGCCGCAAGACCTTGCCGATCGGCGACTTGGGCAGCGCGTCGCGGAACTCGACGTGCCGCGGCATCTTGTAGCCGGTGAGCTGCGCCTTGCAGTGCTCGAGCACGGACTCCTTCGTGAGGTTCTGGTCCTTCTTCACGACCACGACCTTGACGGCCTCGCCGGACTTCTCGTCGGACACGCCGACCACGCCGCACTCGAGCACGCCGTCGTGCGCGGCGACCACGCTCTCGATCTCGTTCGGGTACACGTTGAAGCCCGACACCAGGATCATGTCCTTCTTGCGGTCGGTGATCGTCACGAAGCCCGCGGCGTCGACGTGCCCGACGTCGCCGGTCTTGAGCCAGCCTTCGTGCAGCACCTTCGCGGTCTCGGCGGGATTGTTCCAGTAGCCCTGCATCACCTGCGGCCCGCGCACGCAGAGCTCTCCGGTGCACTTCGCGATGTCGCCCTGCCCCGTCCAGACCGGCAGCTCGTTGAAGTCGTCGTCGCGGATCGAGATCTCCGTCGACGGGAACGGCAGCCCGATCGCGCCGTTCCACGGCGTCTCCAGCGGATTGGCGCAGACGCCGGGCGACGCCTCGGTCAGGCCGTAGGCTTCGGTGATGTAGCGCCCGGTGACCTGCTGCCACCGTTCCGCAACCGGCTTCTGCACCGCCGCCCCGCCGCCCACCACGACCTTCAGCGGCGAGAAGTCGAGCCCGGCGAATCCCGGCGTGTTGAGCAGGCCGTTGAACAGCGTGTTCACGCCGGTCATCACGCTCCACTTCCACTTCGCGAGCTCCGCGACGAACGCGGGCATGTCGCGCGGGTTGGTGATGAGCACGGTGAGGCTCCCCCAGCGCATGAACGACAGCGTCGAGGTCAGGCAGAAGATGTGATACAGGGGCAGCGGCGCGATGACGATCTCCGCGCCCTCCACGAAGCTCGCGGAGATCCAGATCCCCGTCTGCGCCACGTTGCCGAGGATGTTGCGGTGGGTCAGGACCGCGCCCTTGGACACGCCGGTCGTCCCGCCGGTGTATTGCAGGAACGCGATGTCTCCGCCCCCGACGTCCACCGGCGCGAACGCCGCCGCCGCCCCGCGCGCCAGCGCCGTGCGGAAGGGAATGGCGCCGTCGATGCGCCACGCGGGCACCATCTTATTCACGCGCTTGTCGACCTGGTTGACGAGCCAGCGCTTCGGCGCCGGCAGCATGTCGCCGAGCTGCGTCGAGACCACGTGCGCGACCGGCGTGTCCGCGAGCACCTGCTGCAGCACGCTCGCGAAGTTCTCGACGATGACGATCGCCCTGGCGCCGGAGTCCTTCAGCTGGTGCTCGAGCTCGCGCGGCGTGTACAGCGGGTTGACGTTCACCACCGTCATCCCCGCGCGCAGGATGCCGAACAGCGCCACCGGGTACTGCAGCACGTTCGGCGACATGATCGCCACGCGGTCGCCCCGGGCCATGCCCGGCAGCCCCTGCAGGAACGCCGCGAAGTCCCGCGACAGCCGGTCGAGCTCCGCGAAGCT
Organism: Casimicrobiaceae bacterium; assembly: GCA_044223185.1. Taxonomy (GTDB): domain Bacteria; phylum Pseudomonadota; class Gammaproteobacteria; order Burkholderiales; family Casimicrobiaceae; genus VBCG01. The sequence goes on from JBGAMF010000097.1 coordinate 6,585, forward strand.
CACCGACACGCCGAGGTTGTGGAACGCGGGCCGGTCGCCGAACTTCGCCACCGTCTTCGCGAGGAGGTCCGGCACCGACCGGTACTCGTCGGCGTCGATTTCGGCCGGCATCCCCGCCGGGTAACTCTTCAGCCAGAGCCTGTCCATGCCGCACCGCCCCCACGAAGGAACGCCCACCGCAACCCGCGGGGCGTCTGCCGGCTGCCGGCGCTGCGCGGGCGCGGCCGGCCGGAAGCAAAGCGGCGGCGTGCGCCCGGGGTCCCGGGCTTGCGCCGCCGCGACGTACCGCCGCCGGGAAGGCTGCCTACGCGCCCAGCCGGTGCGCGAGCTGCGCCCGCTCCGCCTTCAGCGCCGGCGGGTGCTTGGCGCCCAGCTTGCCGAAGAGCTCGTCGTGCGACGCGAGCTCGCGCGCCCACTCGTCGCGCCGCGCCTGCATCACGGCCGCGAACCGGTCCGCGTCGAACGCGAGGCCCGTCCAGTTCAGGTCGGTGTAGTCCGGCACGAGGCCCACCGGGCTCTCGACGGCGCGCGCGCGGCCGCGGCAGCGCTCGACGATCCACTGCAGCACGCGCATGTTCTGGCCGAAGCCGGGCCACGCGAACTTGCCGTCGGTCCCCTTGCGGAACCAGTTGACGCTGAAGATCCGCGGCGGATGCGCGACGGCGTCGCCCATGTTGAGCCAGTGCCTGAAGTAGTCGCCGACGTGGTAGCCGCAGAACGGCAGCATCGCGAACGGGTCGCGGCGCACCTCGCCGACCGCGCCGGTCGCCGCGGCCGTCGTCTCCGAGCCCATCGTCGCGGCCTTGTAGACGCCTTCCTCCCAGGAGCGCGCCTCGGACACCAGCGGCACGGTGTCGGAGCGCCGCGCGCCGAACACGAACGCGGAGATCGGCACGCCGGCCGGATCGTCCCACTGCGGGTCGAGCGACGGGCACTGCGCCGACGCGACGGTGAAGCGCGCGTTCGGGTGCGCGGCCTTGCGGCCGCAGTCGGGTGTCCAGTCCTTGCCCTGCCAGTCGACGAGGTGCGCGGGCGGCTCCTTCGTCATCCCTTCCCACCAGACGTCGCCGTCGTCGGTCAGCGCGACGTTGGTGAAGATGACGTTCTTCTTCAGCATCTCCATCGCGTTCGGGTTCGACTCGTACGACGTCCCCGGCGCCACGCCGAAGTAGCCGGCCTCGGGGTTGATCGCGTGGAAATAGCCTTCGAGGCCCGGCTTGATCCACGCGATGTCGTCGCCGATCGTCGTCACCTTCCAGCCGTCGAAGCCGGCGGGCGGGATCATCATCGACAGGTTGGTCTTGCCGCAGGCGCTGGGGAACGCCGCCGCGACGTAGGTCTTCTCGCCCTCGGGCGAAGTGACGCCGAGGATCAGCATGTGCTCGGCCAGCCAGCCCTGGTCGCGGCCCATCACCGACGCGATGCGCAGCGCGAAGCACTTCTTGCCGAGCAGCGCGTTGCCGCCGTAGCCCGAGCCGTAGCTCCAGATCTCGCGCGTCTCGGGGAAGTGCACGATGTACTTCTGGTCCTTGTTGCACGGCCACGGCACGTCCTGCTGCCCCGTCGCGAGCGGCGCGCCGACCGAGTGGACGCACGGCACGAAGTGGCCGTCGGTGCCCAGCACGTCGAACACGGCGCGTCCCATGCGCGTCATGATCCGCATGTTGACGACGACGTAGGGGCTGTCCGAGATCTCGATGCCGACGTGCGCGATCGGGCTGCCGATCGGGCCCATCGAGAACGGCACCACGTACATCGTCCGCCCGCGCATGCAATGCGCGAACAGGCCGTTCAGCGTGCGCCGCATCTCGTCGGGCGCGACCCAGTTGTTGGTCGGGCCGGCGTCGTCGCGGCTCTCGCTGCAGATGAACGTGCGGTCCTCGACGCGCGCGACGTCGGACGGATCGGACAGCGCGAGGTAGCTGCCCGGCCGCTTCGTCTCGTCCAGCTTCGTCAGCGTGCCGGCCGCGACCATCTCGGCCATCAGCCGCTCGTACTCGGCGTCGCTGCCGTCGCACCAGACGATGCGCTCCGGCTGCGTCAGCGCGGCGATTTCACGGACCCACCCCATGAGGCGCGGGTGGCGGACGTAGGCCGGCGCGCCGACGGAGGCGGCGAGCGTGGCCAGGGATTCGGGCTGGTTCATCGTCGGAGGGTCCGCGTGAAGGAAGAAAAGGCGCCCGCGGGGGCGCGCCTCGCGCCATGCGAAGCGCCTTCATTTTACGCCCCGTCCCGAGTGGGCGCAGCGGTCGGGCGGCCTTACCGGTTGACCACGATCAACAGCCGGCGGAAGGGGAAGAGCACGCGCCCGTCGGGCAGCGGCGGATACGCGCGCGCGAGGCGCGCGTCGTACTCGGCCATGAATGCGCGCCGGTCGGCGTCGTCGAGCGCCGCCAGGAACGGCACGAGCCACGTGCCCTTCGTCCACGCGGCGACCGGATGCATGCGGTCGGCACCCGCCGCCAGCACCTGCAGGTACTCGGTGGTCCAGATGTCCACGCTCGCCGCGTGCGGCGCGAGCCAGCCGTAGTAGTCCTCGGGCCGCGCGACCGGCGCTGCGCGCACGAGGTGGCCGAGCCGCGCGCGCCAGCGCGCGCTCGTCGCGGTCTCGGCGACCGCCGTGTGCGACGGTGCGCCGAAGTTGTCGGGCATCTGCACGGCCAGCACGCCGCCCGGCGCCACCATCGCGACGACGCGCGCGAAGAGCCGCGCGTGGTCGGGCAGCCAGTGCAGCGCCGCATTCGAGAACACGAGGTCCGCCGGTGCGGCCGGCGCCCACGCTGCGAGGTCGCCCGCTTCGTACCGCACGCGCGGCAGCGCCGACGATGCAGCGCGCGCCTCACCGAGCATCGTGTCCGAATTGTCGACGCCCACGACGTCCGCGTCCGGCCAGCGCGCAGCGAGGAGCTTCGTCACGTTGCCGGCGCCGCAGCCCAGGTCGACGATGGTCCGCGGCGCCGCGAGTGCGACGCGCGCGAGGAGGTCGACCGCCGGCCGCAGCCGGTGGTCCTCGAACTTGAGGTACTGCGCCGGATCCCAGCTCATTGCCCGCCGCCTCCCTTGCGCCCGCGGTACCAGCGCCGCGCGCGCACGAACACCATCGGCGTGGCCAGCAGCAGCACGACCAGCCGAGTCACGTGAAACGCGGTCACCAAAGGCACCCCGAGCTGCAGCACCTTCGCCGTCACGCACATCTCGGCGATGCCGCCGGGCGCGGTGCCCAGCACCAGTGTCGCCGGCTCGAGCCCCGCCGACCACGCGAGGCCGGCACCGAACACCGCCGACAGCACGATCGACAGCACGACGGTCAGCGCGACCGCGCCGACGAACCGGTGTGCGCCGCGCAGGAAGTCCGGCTGGAAGCGCGAACCCAGCGCGCAGCCGAGCAGGCACTGGCCCGCGTTCGACACGACCGCCGGCATCGCCGACCAGTCGACTTCCGCCGCCGTCAGCGGAATCGCGACGGCGAGCGAGCCCAGCACGAACGCGTTGGGCATCTTCAGCCACTGGAACACCGCGCTGCCGGCGAGTGTGGACGCCATCAGCAGCGCGAAGCCGCGCGCGTCGAACGCCGTCGCGCCCTGCACGTACGGCTCGCTGCCGTGGATGTCGAGCGCCGTGATCGCGCCCGGGACGATCGCGACGACGATCAGGATGCGCAGGCTCTGCGCGGCGGCGATCCTGTCCATCCGTCCGCCGAAGCGCTCGCCGAGGGTGGCCATCTCCGCCGCGCCACCCGGGACGCTCGCGAAGATGCCGGTCGTCCTGTCGAGACCCGCGAGCCGCGCGAGGGCCACGCCCGAGATGTAGCCCAGCGCGATCGCGAACAGCGCGCCCGCGGCGAGCAGCAGCCACAGCCCGGCGACCTCGCGCACGACGTGCGGCGTGAAGTAGAGCCCGAGCGCGGTCCCGATGATCCACTGCCCGGTGTAGCGCGCCGGCGGCGGCGCGGCGATGTCCACGCCCAGCACGCGCAAGAGCGCGAGCGAGAACAGCGGCCCCAGCATCCACGGGATCGGCGTGCGCAGCAGCATGCACGCGTAGCCGGCGCCCGTGCCGACGGCGAGCGCGGCCGTCCAGCGCAGCCACTGCGGCCATGGAGGAAGGCGGGTCATGGGGGTCTGACCCTTAACATGCACGCACTCCAGTGCATGTTAAGGGTCAGACCCCGGCGCGCCGCTCGCGCACGACCTTGACCGCCCAGGGCACGAGCACCAGCAGCAACGTCAGCGCGAGCAGCGTCGCGGAGATCGGGTGCGTGAGGAACACCGACGGGTCGCCCTGGCTGATCGCCAGCGCGCGCCGGAACTGCGACTCGGCGAGCGGCCCCAGGATCAGGCCGATCACCGCCGGCGCAACCGGGAACCCCCAGCGCCGCATGATGAAACCGAGGAGACCGAACACGTAGAGCGTGACGAGATCGACGACCGACTGGTGGAGGCTGTACGCGCCCAGCGTGGCGAACACGAGGATGCCGGCGTAGAGCAGCGGCCGCGGGATCGTCAGCACCTTCACCCACAGGCCGATCAGCGGCAGGTTGAGGATCAGCAGCAACACGTTGCCGACGTACATGCTGGCGATGAGCCCCCACACCAGCGCGCCCTGCGTCTGGAAGAGGAGCGGCCCCGGCTGCAGCCCGTAGTTCTGGAACGCGGCCAGCAGGATCGCGGCCGTCGCCGACGTCGGGATGCCGAGCGTGAGCAGCGGCACCAGCACGCCCGTGGACGACGCGTTGTTGGCGGCCTCCGGCCCGGCAACACCCTCGATCGCGCCGTGGCCGAACTCCTCCGGGTGCTTCGACAGCTTCTTCTCCGTCGCGTACGAGAGGAACGTCGGGATCTCCGCGCCGCCCGCGGGAATGGTGCCGAACGGGAAGCCGATCGCGGTGGCGCGCAGCCACGCCGGCCAGCTCCGCCGCCAGTCATCGCGCGACATCATGAGCGACCCCGACATCTGCTCGACCTCTTCCTTCACCCGGCTCTGGTACGCGGCGACGTACAGCGCCTCGCCGACCGCGAACAGGCCCACGGCGAGCACGACGACGTCGATGCCGTCCATCAATTCGGGCACGCCGAACGCGAAGCGCATCTGCCCGGTCTGGTCGTCGATGCCGACCAGGCCGAACAGTAGCCCGAGGAACAGCATGGACAGCCCGCGCACGGTCGAGCTGCCCAGCACCGCCGCCACGGTGACGAACGCGAACACCATCAGCGCGAAGTACTCGGTCGGCCCGAACTTGAGCGCGACGTCGACGACGATCGGCGCGAGCACCGTCAGGAGCAGCGTGGCGATCGTGCCGGCGACGAACGAGCCGATCGCCGCGGTGGCGAGCGCCGGCCCGGCGCGGCCGCGCTTGGCCATCCTGTTGCCTTCGAGCGCGGTGGCGATCGACGCCGACTCGCCCGGCGTGTTGAGCAGGATCGTCGTCGTCGAGCCGCCGTACATCGCGCCGTAGTAGATGCCGGCGAACATGATGAGCGCGCCGGTCGGGTCGAGCTTCGCGGTCAGCGGCAGCAGCATCGCCACCGTCAGCGCCGGTCCCACGCCCGGCAGCACGCCGATCGCCGTGCCCAGCGTGACGCCGACGAAGCCCCACAGCAGGTTGACGGGCTGCAGCGCGACGCCGAAGCCCGTGGTGAGTGCCTGCAGCGTCTCGGTCACCGGCGTCGCCGCGTCAGATCCCCGCCGCGCCGAGCACCGGCTGCAGCCAGCCCGCGGGCAGGTTCACGTTGAGGAAGCGGACGAAGAACAGGAACACCGCCAGGCCGAGCACGACGCCGATCGCGAGGTCGCGGACGAAGCGCGGACTGCCGAAGCCCCGCGCGACGCACGCGTAGAGCGCCATCGCCGCGACGACGAAGCCCCCGGTGTGGATCAGCGCCATCTGCGCGAACAGCCCGGCGCTCACCCACGCGAACGCCGGCCACGAGAAGGCGTGCTCGCCGCGCGCCGCGGGGTCGTCGGGCACCGCCTCGCGCCAGCCGCCGGTGAACACCTCCGCCAGCAGCCACACGCCCATCAGCACGAGCCCGCCCGCGACGAACTTCGGCATGAAGTTCGGCCCGATGCGCGCGTACCCGCTCGTCTCCGGCAGCGAGAACGCGATCCACGCCGCGCCGAGCCCCAGGGCCAGCACGCCGAGCGACAGCACGACCTCGGCGCGGGAACGCGCCGGCGCGGCCATGGCTACTTCTTGAGGCCGAGCGAGGCCAGGATGCCGGCGATGCGCTTGGTGTCCTCCTCGACGAACGCCTTGTACGCGTCGCCGCCGAGGAACACCGGATCCCAGCCGTACTTCGCCAGCGACTCCTTCCACGCCGCCGATTCGGTGGCCGTCTTCACCGCGTTCACCAGCGCGTCGCGCTGCGCCGCGGTGATGCCCGGCGCGGCGAACACGCCGCGCCAGTTGCCGAGCACCACGTCGATCCCCTGCTCCTTCAGCGACGGGATGCCGTCCTGCTTCGCCGGCGAGGACACGGCGAGCGCGCGCATGCGCCCGCCCTTGATGTGCTCGGCGAATTCGCCCAGGCCCGCGATGCCGGCCGTGACGTGGCCGCCGACGATGTTGGCGACCTGGTCGCCGCCGCCCTTGGCCGCGACGTAGTTGACCTTGACCGGGTCCACGCCGACCGCCTTGGCGATCAGCCCGGCGAGGATGTGGTCCGAGCCGCCGGCCGAGCCGCCGTGCCAGCTCACCTTGCCCGGGTCCGCCTTGAATGCGGCGACGAGGTCCGCCATCGTCTTGTACGGCGAGGCGGCCGGCACCACGACGACCAGGTATTCGCTGGTCAGCCGCGCGATCGGCGTCACCATCGTCAGGTTGACCGGCGACTTCTGCAGCTCGATGCCGCCGACCATCACCATGCCGCCCATCAAGAGCGCGTTCGGGTCGCCCTTCGCGCTGTTGACGAACTGCGCCAGGCCGATGGTGCCGGCGGCGCCGCCCTTGTTGTCGAAGGTGACCGACTGCACGACCTTGGCCGACTGCATCGCCGCCGCGAGCGCGCGGCCGGTCTGGTCCCAGCCGCCGCCCGGGTTGGCCGGGATCATCATCTTGATCGTGCCGAGCGCCTGCGCGAGCGCGGCGGTCGTGAACGGAAGCTGACTGACGGCGAGCGCGGCGAGCGACGCACGCGTGAAGTTACGGCGGTCCATGGCGGCCTCCTTCGGGCTCTGGTGGCGTACGGGTTCCCCAGCGGCGAAGGATAACCGAACGCTGCCCGCGGCGGGGCGGTGCGCCTAGGGCTGCCGGTCCGCCTCGATGCCCCACAGCCCGGGGTACGGCTCGCCGGTCGGGAAGCGCAGGTCGAACCGGTCCCGCCGGCCATCGAGATACAGGTCGAGGAAGCGACAGGCCTCGGCCAGCGCCTGCACGCCGTCGATGCCGATCACGGGCTTGATGTTCTCCAGCATCCCGGCGATCTCGAGGTTGCACGCGGCGTCGCCGTCGTCGCCCCACGGCACGGGGGCGGCGATGCGCAGGACGATCGGCGTCCGCTCGCCGGTGGCGCGGTCGATCGCCACGAGCTTGCGTTCGGCGATCCAATGGGTCGATGCCATGTCGGCCTGCCGTCACTTCCCGATGCAGAACCGCCCGAAGATCGCGCCGAGCAGATCGTCGGCGGAGAACTCGCCGGTGATCGCGGACAGCGCCACCTGCGCCTCGCGCAGCTCCTCGGCAAAGAGCTCGATGGGCGGGCTCGCCGCCGCGACGTGCGCCGCCGCAGCCGCGAGGTGGAGCTCGGCCTCGCGCAGCGCCGCCACGTGCCGCTCGCGCGCGAGGAACGCGTCCTCGGTCGGCCCTTCCGCGCCGACCGCCGCCAGCACCTCCCGCTCGAGCAGCGGCACGCCGTCGCCCGTCTTCGCGCACAGCCAGACGTGCCGCCGCGTGCCGTCGCCTTCGGCGCGCGCTTCCGCGCGCGGCGCAATGCCGGCGAGGTCGCTCTTGTTGTGCACGACCACGCGCGGCAGCGCCGCAGGCAGTTGCGCGAGGATCGCGCGGTCGCCCACCGCCAGCGCGTCCGGCGCCGCGCGCGCGTCGACGATCAGCACGGCGAGGTCGGCGCGCCCGACCGCCGCCCACGTGCGCTCGATGCCGATGCGCTCGACCGCGTCGTCGGTCGCGCGCAGCCCTGCGGTGTCGACGACGGTCAGCGGAATGCCGGCCACCTCGACCACGCGCTCGACGGGGTCGCGCGTCGTGCCGGGGATCGGCGTGACGATCGCCGCCTCCTCGCGCGCGAGTGCGTTCAGGAGGCTCGACTTGCCGACGTTCGGCTCGCCGACCAGCACGACCGTCAATCCCTCGCGCAGCAGCGCGCCGGTGCGCGCACTTGCAAGAACGTGTGCGAGCCGCGCGCGGATGTCGGCGAGCTTGCGCTCGACGTCGCCGGCGCGCAGGAACTCGATGTCCTCCTCGGGAAAGTCGAGCGTGGCTTCGGTGTACGCGCGCAGCTCGATCAACGCATCGACCAGCAGGCGCACCTCGCGCGAGAATTCGCCGGAGAGGCTCCTTGCCGCGGCGCGCGCGGCGGTGGCCGTCGCCGCGTCGATCAGGTCGGCCACACCCTCGGCCTGCGCGAGGTCGAGCTTGCCGTTGAGGAACGCGCGCTTCGTGAACTCGCCGGGCTCGGCCAGCCGCGCGCCCAGCTCGACGCAGCGCGCGAGGACGAGCCGCAGCACGGACGGGCCGCCGTGGCCGTGGAACTCGGCGACGGCCTCG
>JBGAMF010000098.1:0-15101 GCA_044223185.1 Casimicrobiaceae bacterium
GATCTGCGCGTTGCTGCCGCTCATCACGGCAACGAGGCCCGCCGCGGCCATCGCGGCGCCCACGCCGACCTCGCCCTGGCAGCCGACCTGCCGGACGCCCGCGACCCGCAGCAGTCCGCCGACGGCGGCGCCGGCCAGCAGGAAGTCGAGCGCGCGGTCCTCGTGCCCGATCGGCGCCGAGTCGCGCCACAGCTGGAGCAGCGCCGCGACCGGTCCGACCGCGCCGCACGACGGCGCGGCAACGACCCGGCCGCCGGTCGCGTTCTCCTCGGCGACCGCGGTGGCGTAGATCGCCACGCGGTCCCCGGGCGGGCCGCCGGTCGCGCGGTGCGCGTCGTTCCACGCGGGGGCCGTCCGCCGGCCACCGGAGGGCATCGGGCCGTCGCTGGTGAGCCCGTGCTCGACGCTCGCGCGCATCGCCTGCGCGACCTGCAGGAGCCCGGCCCGCACTTCGCCGGGACTGTAGAACGTGCACTCGTTCGCGCGCGCGAGGTCGACGATCTTCTTGCCGTGCGCGCCGCACGCGGTGAGCAGCGCCTCCGCCGAGGCGAACGGAAACGGCACGCGGGGCATCGCGGCGCCGCCCGAGGCGTCGTGGTCCGACAGCACGGTGCCGCCGCCGGTCGAGAAATAGACCCGCGAGGCAACCGCATCGCCGCGCGCGTCCCGGGCGACGAAGCGCATCGCGTTGCCGTCGTACGCGAGCGAGTGGTTGACGACGAACTTGAGGTCGTGCGCGGGATCGAACGCGACGCGCCGGCCGTCCGGGAGCTGCAGCGAGCGCTCGCCCTGTGCGCGCTCCAGGCACTGCGCGAGGACCGCGCTGTCGCAGCGCTCCGGCGGCTGGCCGGAGAGGCCGGCCACGATCGCCCGGTCGCTGCCGTTCTCCCGGCCGTGGAACGAGAGCCCACCGTACAGCTCGGCCTCGACGCGCGCCGTCAGCGGCAGCAGGCCGTCGGCCGCGAGGTCGTGCACGAAGCGCTGGGCGGCGCGCTGCGGGCCTACCGTGTAGGACGACGAGGGACCCGGGCCGATCCGGTAGAGCTCGAATGCGCTGACGAACACGCCGCTATCCCCCACCATTGCGCAGGACGCCCGCAACCACCCCGCCAACCGCGGGACGCCCGGCAGCCACCTGTCGGTGCGGTGCCGGACGCGGGGCCTCCTGACCCCGTCGCCGCGCCGCCTTGTTGTGAACGGCGAGTATGCGCATCCGGGGTGCGCCGGGGAAGTCCGCCCGAGGGCCGGTCGCCAGGGGCCGCCGAGCGGCAGTCAGTCGGCCCTTTGTCGATTACAACACCACCGCGGCCGTGGCGCGGTGCCGGTCACCCGGGTGCCGGTGCGGGCGGCGCGAACCGGACACGGCCGGGGTAGGACAGCACCTCCGCCGGCTCCCCGCCGGCCAGCTTCTCCTGCACCCGCGTCCACCACGCGGCGTCCAGCAGGTCGGCGTGGAACGCGACGAACGCCTCGCGCACGCGCGGGTCGGTCAGGAGGAACGTCGCGAACTCCTCGGGGAACACGTCGTGCGCGCCCACCGGGTACCAGACGTCGCCCGACATCTCGTCGAAGCCGGGCGGCGGCGGCGGGATCTTCCGGAACCGGCAGTCGACGAGGTACTCGATCTCGTCGTAGTCGTAGAAGACGACGCGCCCGTAGCGCGTCATGCCGAAGTTCTTGAACAGGAGGTCGCCGGCGAAGATGTTGACGGCGGCAAGCTCGCGCAGCGCGTCGCCGTAGTCGCGGATCGCCGCGATCCGCTCGGCGTCGTCGGCGGCTTCCAGGTAGAGGTTGAGCGGCGTCATCCGCCGCTCGATGTACAGGTGGCGCACGGTGATGCGGTCGCCGTCCTCCTCGACCTGCGTCGGCGCGACGTGCCGCAACTCGGCCAGGAGCTCGGGCGCGAAGCGGTCGCGCGGGAACGCGACGTCCGAGTACTCGAGGATGTCGGTCATCCGGCCCGCGCGGTCGTGGTGCTTCACCAGCGCGTACTTCTGCTGGACCTTCGTCGCGTCGGTGTCCTTGGAGACCGCGATGCGGTCCTTGATCACCTTGAACACGTACGGGTACGACGGCAGCGTGAACACGCACATCACGAGGCCGCGGATGCCGGGCGCGACGACGAAGCGGTCGCGCGAGTGCGCGAGATGGTGCAGGAAGTCGCGGTAGAACAGGTTCTTGCCGGCCTTCTGCAGGCCGACCATCGTGTACAGCTCGGACGGCGTCTTGTCCGGGAGCATCGCGTGCAGGAACCCGACGTACGCGGACGGCACCTCCATGTCGACGAGGAAGTAGGAGCGGTTGGCGGAGAACAGCAGCGCCAGTTCCTCCTCTTCGGTCAGCAGCGCGTCCACGTACAGCCGGCCGTCGGCGGCGTGCTTGATCGCCACGGCGAACGGCGTGGTCCGCATGCCGTTGACGACGCGCCCGACCACGTAGGCGGTCTGGTCCCGGTAGAACAGCGTCGACAGCACCTGCAGCTGGTGGTTCGCCTCGGTCACGTACGGGCGCGGCGTGCGGGCGCGGAACGCGGCCAGCAGGCGGGCGAGGTCGCGCCGGAAGTTGGCGAAGCGCGGCGCCAGGCGGAAGTCGAGGACGGCGTCGATCAGCGCGCTGCGCAGTCCCCGCTCGCGCGGGTAATAGCTTCGGTACGTCGGCGGGTCGGCCTCGATGTGCTCGGTGGAGATCGCCGGGCGCACGAAGATGAACCGGTTGTGGAAGTACGTGCGGTGCAGGATCTTGCACGACACCGAGTTGAAGAACGTCTCGGCGCACTCGGGCTGCTTGTGGTCGATGAGCAGGCCGATGAAGTGCAGCTTGACGCGCTCCCACAGAGCGTCGGCGCCGCTGCCGTCGAGCCCGGCCGACCGGAACTCGCGCCGGATGCGCTCCACGGTCTCGACGACCCGGCGGTCGTAGTAGTCGATCCGGTCGCGCGCGACGTGGCGCAGCGCGCGCCAGTTGCGCGCCTCGAAGTGGCCCTTCGCGGCGCGCGCGCAGTCGCGGAACAGCGCGTAGTGGCGGTCGAAGCCGTCGCGCAGCGCGCGCGCGATCGCGTGCGCGGTGTCGTCGGCGGCCGCGGAGAGGCCCGAAGGGGCGGCGGCGGCGAGCGCGCGCGCGGGCATCGGGAGCGGGCTAGCGGGGAAGGGAGGGAGTCGCGCTGCAGCACGCCGGACCGGACGGCCGGGCCGCGCCGCGCGTGCCTGCCCGGGCCCGGATCGGGGTACGTTCACCGGCACGGGCCTTGCTGCACGCTGCGCACATGATGAGGCATGATAGCGCAATGACGAGGGTCCACTTTCCGGGCGCTGCCATGTGCGCCGCGCTGGCATCGGCCGCGATCGTGGCGCTGCCGGCGGCGCCGGCCGCCAGCGCACAGGCCAGCGTCGTCAAGTGCATCGACGCCGACGGCAACGTCACCTACCAGGACTCGCCGTGCACCGGCGGGCAGGCAGGCCGCGCCGTCGCGCTGCCGAAGGCCGAAACGCGCGAGGACACGTCGGCGTGGGAGGCCGCGGCACGCGACGCGCGTGTCGTCAAGGGCATGCCCAAGCGCTGGGTGCTGAAGGCGCGGGGCACGCCGGCCGAAATCCGGCCGGGTGCCCCGCGCGAGGACGTCTCGGAGGTCTGGCGCTATGCCGGCAAGGACGGCACGACGCTGGTGGGTTTCGCCGGGCGGAACGTCGCGTGGGTGCGCGACGACGGCTCGCCGCCGACGCGGCCGGCTCCGGCGGCGCCTCCGGCGCTGGCTGCGGCCGCGGCCGCGGCGCCGATCGTCGGGGCGCACAACCGCCGTTTCGTCATCGCGGGCCGCTACTGCGAGCACGTGTTCGCCGAGATCGGGCCGGCCGACCGGCAGGTTCCGCTCGCCGCCGGTACGGGGGCGGGCGCCGGTGTTCGTTACACGTACGAGCCCGGGGACGGCGATCGGCAGATGCGCACGGTGTTCTCGTGCATCGGCGGCAAGGTGGCCGACGTCGAGCGGACGGTCGTGCAGTGACCGTCCGCCGCACGTCGCAGGCGGCGATGCTGGCCGCGCTGGCCGCGCTGGCCGCATCCGCGGCCGACGCGCAGGTCTACAAGTGCGTCGACCGGGCCGGCCGCACGACGTACCAGCAGCAGCCCTGCCCGGAGTCGCAGAAGGGTGGCCGCGTCGAACTGCACGTCGGCGCGGCCCCCGCGCGGAACGACGACGCCGCCGAGCTGGCGGCGCGCGCGCGACTGAAGGAAGTCGGGGTCGGCATGCCCCGCACGCTGGTCGTCCAGGCCTGGGGTCCGCCGCAGGAAATGCGCCCGCCGCGCGCCGGCGAAGACGCGGCCGAGGTGTGGGTCTACCGGCGCGCCGACCTCGAGGCACGCGTCGGGTTCCGCAACAGTGCGGTCGCGTGGATCAACCATGAATCGCAGGACGCGGCGGCGGTGCCCGGCGTGGCCGCGACGGCGCGCCAGGCGGTCGCGCCCGGACGGGTGTGCGCGACCCTCGAGGCGGACCTGGGGCCGGCCGACGCGATCGAGGAGGATTTCGATGCGGCGGTCGGGCGGCGGGTCGTCAGCTACCGGTGGGCGCCGACCACCGCCGACAACCAGACGACGTTCGTCGTCTGCGACCAGGGGGCGGTGGCAAGCGTGCGCCGCGCCTCGCCGTGACAGCCCGCGACGCCCGCCGGGGAAACGCTGCACAAGCGGCGCCGTCGTGCGATCGGGCGCCGCCCGCACGGACGCATCCTGCAGACGTTACCTAGCGCGCCGCCTCGGCTTGCGCCTGGTACTCCTTGGTCGCCTCGTTGTAGGCGGCGATCGCCGCGTTCGACTCGGCGACGGCGGCGTTGGCCACCTTCACCGCGGCGTCGGCCTTCGCGGAGATGGCCTCGATGACCTTCTTCACGCAGTTCTGCCAGTCGATGACTTCCTTGCCCCACTGCCGGCGCTTCTGGTCCGACGCGAGGCGGCCGGGGTGCGGGTCCGGCTTCTCGCACTTCGCGAACTCCGGCGGCAGGGTGACGGGTGCGGCCGTCTGCGCGGGCGCGACAGCGGGGATGACCGCGAACGCGGCCACGACGAGGGTTCGGGCGAGCATGGGACGAATCCTTCCGCGATGGCGATCCGGTCATTTTACCGCTCCGGCACGCCCCGCGCAGCCGGGCGGTTGCGCGCGGCCGGCGCCCCGTGGTTACATCGCCGGATGAAAGTCCGTGGCGCGCACCTCGGCATGGCGGCCGTCGCGCTGCTTGCGTCCGCGTGCCAGCAGCCGGCGCCGCCCTCGCCGCGCAGCGCCGACGGCATGGCCGGCGGGCCCGCCGTCGTTGCGGCGGCGCCGGCCGCGCTCGCGCCCGTGAAGCCGGCGCCGCCGCCGAAGGTGGCGCTGCCCAGCCGGGAGTTCCTGCCCGGGCCGCTCTACTACTGCACGACGGGCGACGCGCGCGTGGCGATCGAGTACGCGCCGAAGGTGGAGACCCTCTGCCGCAAGCACCCGGAGATGGGCCCGTGCCAGTTCGAGCGCAACGCGTGCCGGGCGAAGGGCGGGCGGGTGTACACGGCCCGCGGCGAGGAGGTTTCGCCGGGCGTCGAGGCGGAGTACGACAAGGTCGTCACGCGCGTGCGGTTCCAGGCCGACGGCGGTGGACGGGTGAAATGAGGGTCAGACTCGCATTTCCGGTGCACACGACGTCGCATCCACCGCCGCCCGCGGAAATGCGGGTCTGACCCTCATTTCACGGTGCGCGCCGCGGCGCTACGGAACCGCGACCGGCGCTGCCTGGCCCCGTATCACGGATTGCCGGCGAACGTGTTGCACTTGCGCGGGTCGCCGGACGCGAGGCCGGTCCGGAACCAGCGCACGCGCTGGTCGGCGCTGCCGTGCGTGAACGCGTCGGGTACGACGTGGCCGCGTGCGCGCTGCTGGATGGTGTCGTCGCCGACGGCCGAGGCCGCGCGCAGGCCTTCGTCGACGTCCCCCGGGTCGAGCAGGTTGCGCTTCGCCGCGTAGTAGCCCCAGACGCCGGCGTAGCAGTCGGCCTGCAGTTCGAGGCGCACCGACAGCGCGTTGCGCTCGCGCGTGTCCATGCGCGCCGCCGCCTGGTCGAACTTGCGCATCGTGCCCAGCTGGTTCTGCACGTGGTGCCCGATCTCGTGCGCGATCACGTACGCGGCGGCGAAGTCGCCCGGTGCGCCGAACTTGCGCGACAGCTCCTGGAAGAACGCGGTGTCGAGGTACACCTTGCGGTCGGCCGGGCAGTAGAACGGCCCGGCCGCGGCGCTCGCCTGGCCGCACGCCGACGGCGTGGACCCTGCGAACAGCACGAGCCGCGGCGGCTCGTAGCGGGTGCCCATGCCTTCGAGGAGCGCCGTCCACACGTCCTCGGTGTCGCCCAGCGTGCGCCGGACGAACGCCCCTTCCTGGTCCTTCGCCGCGGGCACCGGCGCGGTCGTGGCCGGTGCTGCCGGCTGCGGCGGCGCGACCGCCGGGCCCGTGCCCTCCATCATCCCGAGGAACTGCAGCGGGTTGACGCCGAACACGAGGCTCACGATCACGACGACGACCAGCGCGCCGCCGGACAGCCGCATCCCGCCGCCCAGCCGCGGGCCGCCGCCGCTGCCCCGGCGGTCCTCGACGTTGTCGGACGGCCGCATGTCGCCCCAGCGCATGTTCGCTCTCCGTCGGGATCCGGACTACTTCGCCAGCGCGATCGCGCGCGCGAGGTCCCTGTACTCGTCGCAGTTGCGGCCGCAGATGCGCTCGAGTGCGGCGAGGTGCTCCTGCGCCTTCGCCCTGTCGCCCGCCATGAGGTACGCCTCGCCGACATACTCGTGCGCGCCGCGGTGGTTCGGGTCGAGCTTCAGCGCCTCGCGGTAGTGCGTGAACGCGAGGTCGAGCTTCTTCTGGTTGCGGTAGGCGAAGCCCAGCAGGTTCTGCACGTCCGCGTTGCCCGGCTCGGACTTCGCCGCGATGGCGAGGTGGTGCACGGCGAGATCCCAGTTGCGCGCCCGGACCGCGTCGAAGCCGAGGTCGAAGTCCGCGTTGCTCTGCGGGGGCGCGACGACGTTGGCGTCGCCGAGGGCCGCGCCGCCGAGGGCGAGCGCCGCGGCGGCGGCGACGGCGCGGGCGACGGTCAGGAGCAGGCGCACGATGCCGGCGTCCGTCAGGGCTTCAGCGCGCGGTAGAGGAACGGCAGGCTGACGTCCATCCGGTAGTCGATCGACGAGTGCGTGTCGTCGAACTCCTCGTACGTGTGCCGGATGCCGTGCGCGGCGAGCTCCCGCGACAGGATGCGCGCGCCGTAGTGCAGGTGGTACTGGTCGCGCCACCCGCAGTCGACGTAGATGCCGGCGAGCGTGCGCAGGTTGCGTGCGTAGCGGCCGACGAGGCGGATCGGGTCGTGCGCGAGCCACTTCGCCCAGCGGCGGGGCAGGAGCTCGCCGGTGTCGAAGTCGAACGGCACGCGGAAGCCGCAGGGCGCGCGCGGGTCCGCATCGTAGGTCGCGGCCATCGCGAGCTCCATCAGCGTGTGCACCTCGGCGTCGTTCAGCTTCTCCTTGCTCCACACGGCCTCGAGGAAGCGGCGGATGCGGCCGTCGTCCGTGCCGTCGCCGCGCCGCGGGCGCACGGCCTGCCGGCCGGGCCGCCGCCGCGGCTTGCGGTAGCGGTCGAGCTCGTTCAGCGTGCGCGGCCAGTCCGGCAGGTAGCAGAAGTCGAAGTACGCGTCGCCCGAGTGGTCGGCGATCGCGCCCCAGTGCTGCGCGTACTTCATGCCGTGGATGATCGCGCCGTAGCCGCCCGACGACTTGCCGAAGCAGCCGCGGTGCTCGCGCGCGGCCAGCGTGCGGAACTCGCGGTCGACGTGCGGGATCAGCTCGCGGGTCAGGTAGTCGGCGTAGCGGCCGATCGCCGGCGAGTTCACGTACTGGTTGCCGCCGAGGCACGTGAAGCAGTCGGGGAACACGACGATGCACGGCCCCATCTTCTTCTCGTGGATGAGGCGCGCCGCGCGCTCCGGAACGTTCTCGTCGAACGGCCGCCAGTTGAGGTGCGCGTGCCCGGAGCCCGTGAAGCCGACCAGGTCGAAGAGCACCGGGTAGCGGCGGCCACGCCCGCCGCGCGAGCCGCGCGCGACGCCCTGGTCGTAGCCGGGCGGCAGCCAGACGGCGAGCTTGCGCACGTGCGGGTCGCCCAGCGGGTTGCCGGCGAGCACGCGGGAGTCGTGCTCGACGGTGGTGCCGGTGACGGAGGTGCTGGTCTTGCGCGCCATCTGCGAGATTCCCGCGGTGCGGCGACCGCGAGATCGCCCGGAGACTGCGATTGTGCCGGTGCGCGCCCGCGCCGGCAACGTCACGATGCTGCACGGCACGATTGAACGCCGGGCGCGCAGCGACTAGCATCGGTTGCGGTGCGTGCCGCCGGCGCGCGGGGAGGGACGGACGATGGGCACACTCTGCCGCGGCGTGGTCGCGGCCGTCGCGCTGGCCGGGTCGCTGGCGGCGGCCGCTTCGGCGCCGACGGTCGACGAGTGCTTCGAGGGCGGCGACTTCATCGCCAACGCGGCGCGCGCGCGCGACAACGGCATGCCGCGCGACGTGTTCCTCGCGCGTCTTGCCGAGGACCTCGTGCTGATCCAGGCCTACCCGCCGGCACTGCGCTGGTTCGCGCAGGACGCCGACGACGAGGCGTTTCTCACGCAGGCGGCGCGGCACGTGTTCGACGATCCCGCCGCGCCCGAGGCGCACCGGGCGAGCTTCCTCGCCTCCTGCTTCGAGCGCGCGCCGCGCGCCGGCGCCAGCTAGCGGCCAACGCTCGCGCGCGCCTCCCCGAGCGTCGCGGCCGCGGGCAGCGGCACGCCGGCGCGCACGATCTTCCAGCCGACGAGGTCGAGCGTGTCGGGCATCGCCCCCCGGCGGTCCGCGAAAGTGGCGTGGCCGGTCAGTTCGATCGTCTCGGTGCGCCGCGACGCCAGCCGGCCGCTCGGTTCGACCGGGCGGAACGCGAGGCGCAGCGAGAACTCGAGGCGGCCGCCCGCGCCGGGGCGGACGGTGCCCGTGACGCGCCAGGGCGGCCCGTACAGCGCGGCGGTCGTGGGCGTCTCGGTCCGGATGTACTGCGTGTCGCTGCCGGCGGCGATCGCGACGCGCCCGGTCACGTCGGCCGGGCCGCCGAGCACGCCTTCGTCGAGCAGCACCGCGACGAGCTGCATCGCCATGTTCGGCGCGGCGAGCATGTAGTCGAGGATGTCGTCGTCGGTCGGCAGCTGCTCGCGCGTGCGGTAGGCGAAGGCGTCGTCGGCGAGCAGCAGCACCTCGCCGCCGCGGCGCCCGCCCGGCGTGCGCTCGGCATAGGTCGTCAGCACCTCGCCGTTGGCGGGGCGCTCCATCGCGTACGTGCCCTGAAAGGCGCCGGCCTTGAGCGCGACCTCCATCCGCGCGAACTGCGCCCAGCGGCCGACCGCGCATAGCGCCGAGTGCGGCGACGTGCCGCAATCGCGCGGGTCGGGGCCCGGCAGCCGCAGGTCGGCGGGCGGCTTCGGGACCGCCGCCAGGCCCGGCAGGACCGACGCGGGCGGCCCGCCGGCCTGCGCGAGCGCGGCGGCCGCCACGGTGCAGAACGCGGCGGCCACGGCCATCCGGGCAACGGCGGCGAGGGCCGGGCGCGCGAGCGAAGGGAACATCCGACGATTCTACGGGCGCCGGGCGGGCAGGGCGTCGCGAATCCGGACTTGCGGCCGGCCGCAGCCGACGAGCCGCAGGCGGCGGCGGCGGATGCCATACTCGCGGCCGTTCCGTTGCCCGTCGCTGCCGCCCGCCATGCACCGTGACCCGCCGCCGCCCGCCGGCCTGCCGCCGGAGGGGCTGCCCGTCGCCGCCGCGCTGCTGTCGCGGCGGTCGGTGCGCGGCTTCCTCCCCACGCCGGTGCCGCGCGCGACGGTCGAGGGCATCCTGCAGCTGGCGGCGCGTGCGCCGTCGGGGACGAACTGCCAGCCGTGGAACGTGTACGTGTGCACGGGCGCGGCGCGCGACCGCCTCGCCGCCGCGCTGCATGCCGCGCACGACGAGGCGGCCCGCGGCGAGGGCGGGCACGGCCCGGAGTACGCGTACTACCCTGCCGAGTGGCGCGAGCCCTACCTCGCGCGCCGCCGCGCGCTCGGCTGGAGCTACTACGGGCTGCTCGGCATCGGCCGCGGCGACCGCGCGGCGATGCACGCGCAGCACGCGAAGAACTTCGCGTTCTTCGGCGCCCCGGTCGGGCTCTTCTTCACGCTGGACCGCGGCCTCGAGCGCGGCAGCTGGCTCGACGCCGGCATGTTCATCGCGAGCGTGACGATCGCGGCGCGGGCGTACGGGCTGCACACGTGCCCGCAGGCGGCGTTCCTGCCGTTCCACCGCGTCGTGCGGCGCGAGCTTGCGATTCCCGCCGGCGAAGTGCTGCTGTGCGGGATGTCGCTGGGGGCGATCGACGAGTCCGCGCGCGAGAACGCGCTGGCGACGCCGCGCGAGCCGGTGGCCGCGTTCGCGAGATTTCGCGACGCGTAGCGCGCCGGGCGCGTCAGCGCTTCTTCCGCGGGAGCAGCAGGCTCCCGCGGCAGCGCGGCGAGCCGCAGCGGCACGCGTACTGCGCCCGCTCGGCGCGCGTCAGCCGGCCCTCGACCGAGAGCCGGTAGTCGTACGTGAGCTCCTCGCCCAGCGCGATCCGGCGCTTCGCCGCGACGAACACGCGGCCCGCGTCGTCCTCGTGCGTCACGCAGTTCGGCGCGCACGAGTGGTTGATCCAGCGCGCGGCGTTGCCGCGCA
Source organism: Casimicrobiaceae bacterium (assembly GCA_044223185.1). Classification (GTDB taxonomy): domain Bacteria; phylum Pseudomonadota; class Gammaproteobacteria; order Burkholderiales; family Casimicrobiaceae; genus VBCG01. The sequence continues at coordinate 10,777 of JBGAMF010000098.1, forward strand.
CGCGGGCGTCGATCACGCGTCCGTCCTCGAGCTCGAACAGGAACGTGTGCGCGGGGTCGTCCGGGTCGCTGTCCGGGCGGGCGAGCGCCTCGTCCCACGACGCGCGCTTTCCCTTGTACTCGACGATCTGCGCGCCCTTCGGGATCTCGGCGGCGGCGAAGACGCCGCGGCCGTGGATCGACGAGCGGCGCACACGGTAGGACTTCTTCTCGCGGGCAGGGGGCATTTGAGGGGCGGACCGGTGGGACGGCCTGCATTTTCTCACGCGCCGGACGCGGCGCCGCCCGGCGCGTGCAACGTCGCGAGCTCGACCGCGACCGTCGCCTGCGGGGTGGACACGAAGACGTGGCCGTCGTCGATCGTGCAGGTGACGTCCATCGTCCGCTCGACCAGCGCCGCCAGCGCGGCGAGCGAGGCGGGTGCGATCGCGCGGACCGTGAGCCGCGGCAGGCGCGCGAGCGCCGCACCGGCGCGCGCCCACCACAGGTCGGCCGCGCGTCCGCCGTACGCGTAGACGACGACCGCGCGGGCGCGGCCGGCCGCGCGGCGCAGCGCGCGCTCGTCGGGCAGGCCGACGTCGATCCACGTGTCGATGGCGCCGGTGGCGGCGGTGAGCGCCACTGCCGGCTCGTCGTCGGAGGACAGGCCGCGGCCGAAGGCGAGCGCGGGATCCGCGTGCAGCGCGAACGCGAGGAGCCGCGCCATCATCCGCTCGTCGGTCTCCGACGGGTGCCGCGCCAGCGTGAGCGCGTGCGTGCCGTAGTAGCCGCGGCCGACGTCGGCGACCGCGAGCGTGGCCTTGAAGATCGTGGCCTTCAGCGCCATCGCGGCCGTCAGCGCAGCAGCGCGACCAGGACCGGCGTCGTCGCCGCCGCGGCCAGCGTGGTGAGCACGAGGCTCGCGGCCACCGGGCCCTCGAGCGCCGCGAACTCGCGCGCCATCAGGTAGACGTTGGCGCCCACCGGCAGCGCCGCCAGCATCACGACCGCCTGCAACTCGCGCTCCGGGAGGGCGAGGGCGCGCGCGGCGGCGTACACCACCAGGGGAAACACGGCGAGCTTGACGACGGCGAGCGCCACCGCCGGGCGCCAGCCTTCGCGGACGCCGTACTCGGCGAGGCCCATGCCCAGCACGATCAGCGACAGCGGCACCGCGGCCTGGCTCACGAGGCCCAGTGTCTCGTCGACGAAGGCGGGCAGCGCGAGCCCGGTGTAGCCGAACGCCGTGCCCAGCAGGATCGCGGCGACGACGGGGTTCGTCACCACGCCGGTGGCCGTTCGCGCGAGGCCGCGCGCCGACAGCTCGCGGTTGCGCGCCCACTCGACGGAGACGGTGACGAGCGTCCACAGCACGAGCGCGTTGAACACGATGACGAGCGACATCGGCGGCAGCACGGCGTCGCCCAGCGTGACCTTGGCGAGCGGGATGCCGAGCAGCACGGTGTTCGAGAAGACCGTGCCCACGCCGAAGATCGACTGGCCGACGCCGTCCATGCCGAAGCCCCATGCGGCCAGCGCGCGCGCGAGCGCGAACGTCGCGAGGGCGCCGCCGAAGTACGCGACGAGCAGCGTCGCGTCGACCGGCGGCTGGCGGGGGAAGTCGCTCATCAGCCGGAACAGGAACGCCGGAATGGCGACGGCGAACACGAACCGCGACAGCGCATCGGCGGCGACCTGCGGCCAGCGGCCCCAGCGCACCAGCGCGTAGCCGGCGAACACCAGCAGGAACAGCGGCGCCGTGAGCGCGGCGACGGCGGCGAACGCGGGCACCGGCGCGGCGGTCAGGGGGCGCCGCGCGCGGGTGCGCCGCGCGTCACGTCGCGGCGGGCGCGGCCGGCCGGCCTGGAGCGGCGAGCGAGTCGAGCGCCGCGCTGACGGCGCGATCGAACAGCGGCACCGGTTCGACGACCAGCGCGATCTCGCCGGCGCCGATCTCCCAGGCCAGCTCCTCCGGCGTGTAGACGAACGCGCGGGCGCGCGACCGGCTGGTGAACAGGTACTTCGTGCGCAGCGGGCTCACCCACGTGAGCCGGGCGTTGACCGTCTTGCCCTCCTTGGTGAACGCGAGCCACGTGCCGACGGCCATCTCGCTCACGAAGTCGTGGACGTTGACCACCGGCGCGGGCGGTGCCGGCGGCGCCGGCACTGCGGCGCCGCCCGCGGTTCCCGCGGGGGCGGGCGGCGGCTTGATCGCCGCGATGTGCAGTTCGTAGAGCCGCTCGAAGAACGCCTTCGCCCGGTCGGGCGCGAGGCCGAGCGCCATGGCGCCCTTGCGCAGCGCGCCGATCAGCGAAGGGATCATCTTGGTGAGCCGCGCCTTCTGCGTGGCGCGGTCCTTGGCGACGATGCTCCACAGGAGGTCGTCGAGCGTCTTGACCGCGGCGTTCCACGCGTCGCTCCCGTCGCCGTGCTCGCGGCGGACCGCGGCCATGTGGTCGGCCCACACGGTCTCGATGAAGCCGCGCACCTCGTACGGCACGTCGACGCCGGCCAGGCGGTCGCGCAGGTACGCGCGGACGTGCGACCGGTCGGCCTCGCTCTCCTCGGCGGTGAGGGCCGTGGCGACGTCGTCGGTGGTCGCCGCCGCGACGCGCTGGCGCTCGGCCTCGCTGAAGGCGGCGAGCTTCAGGTTCGCCGTGCGGAAGACGCCGACGTCGATGTCGAAGTCGCGGCAGATCTCTTCGACGACCTCGGTGGCGAGCTGGGTGAACGCCTCGCGGTAGGCGTCGTCGTGCGTTGCGCCCACCGCGGCGTCGGCGAGGTTGTCGAGCAGCTGCCGGGCCGAGTGGCGCTTGTCCGAGAAGAACGCGCGGTCGAGCAGCGCCGCCTTGACGATCGGCACCTGCAGCCGGCCGAAGAGGCTGCGCAGCGTGTCCGGAATCGACTTGTCGCGGAAGATGTAGTCGAACAGCAGCGAGATCACGTCCATCGTGATCCGGTCGGTGTCGTTGCTGATCTGGTCGTCGATCGCCGCGCGGATGTGCGGGATGAGGTTGAGCGGCACGATTGCGCCCTGTGCGGCGCCGCCGTCCGGCTTGGGCGCCGCCTGCGCGATCGCCACCGGCAGGTCGAGGCGCTGCCAGTGCGCCAGCGTGGCGAACAGCGGCGTCGACGTGCCGAGCGCCATCAGCGGGTCGAGCGACGGGAACAGCGCCGGGTCCGCCGCCGACGCGACGGCCCCCGACGGCTCTTCGCCCGCGACGCCGATGGCCCGCGGCGCGACCGCGCCGGCCGCGGCGAGGCTCGCGAGACCCGCGAGAATCCGCGCGGCCGACATCTCGTCGGCCGGCGGCGCGCTTCCCCGCGGCGGCAGCGCGACCTTCTCGGCGAAGACGAGCGCGGGCGGGGCGCCGGGCTCGGAGAGCGTCTCGGGCACGACGACGTCGCGGGGGACGTCCGGCGGCGGCTCGTGCAGCAGCTTCGAGAAGGCCGGCAGCAGGTCGCGGTCGTCGGCCGGACGGTGTTCGCTGCGGGCGCGCAGCGTCGCCTTGATCTCCGGCAGCACGCCGCGGTCGGCGAGGAACCGGTTGATCGAGATGTACAGCTTGTTGAGGTCAGGCGTGATGTCGGTGAGGATCCGCTCCATGAACGGCCGCCACACGCGCGGATTCGGGTACACGGAGCGCGCCGACGCGCCGATCGCGTCGAGCACGTAGCTGGCCGCGAAGGGGTCGTCGATGTCGCGCGTGCCCGGGTCGCCCAGCAGCGCCTCGACGCGCAGGTCGAGCGCGGTGAGCTCGCGCTGCGTGAAGCGGTCGAGGAAGCGCGTCGCGTCCTTCAGCGCCGCCTGGCGCTCGTGGTCGAACGCCGAGAGCACGCGCAGCGTGGCGAGCGACGCGTCGGCGTCGAGGCGCCGGCCGCGGCGGCGGACGCCTTCCAGCCGGCGCTCGAACAGGTCGCACAGCGTCTTGTCGAACCGCTCGAGCCACTCGCCGCGCTTGTTGCGGAACGACTCGACCTCGCCGTCGGGGATGTGGCTGTGCGTCTCGAAGAGGTCGTTGGTCTCGCCGAGCGACGCGCGGACGAGCTCCAGCAGCTTCACGCGGTACTGCGCGAAGCACGAGCGCAGCATCGCCCGCGCCTCCTCCTCCCCGACGGGCAGCGGCGTGTCCGCGAGCTTCGGACCCGGGAAAGGCGAGGGCGCGGAGGTGGCCATGCGGCGGATTCTACTAGGGCGGGTGCCGGAAGGCAGTCACGGCGATCGGGCCGCGGCCGGGTCCCATCGGCTCGGCGGGGCGGCGCCGGGCCCGCCGCACGCCGCGGCCACGCGCGCGTACTCCTCCGGCGAGTCGACGCCGCGCTGGCGCGCCTCGAGCTCGCGGCCGG
>JBGAMF010000099.1:0-14981 GCA_044223185.1 Casimicrobiaceae bacterium
TCGACGCCGAGCGCGACAAGTGGGCGGACATCGTCAGGCGGTCGGGCGCCAGGGTCGACTGACGGCCCGCCGGCGCGGCCGGGGGCAAGGGGGCGGCGGCCGGCCGGTTTTTGCGATAATCGCGCTCGTGGCCAAGTAGCTCAGTTGGTAGAGCAGAGGACTGAAAATCCTTGTGTCGGTGGTTCAATTCCGCCCTTGGCCACCAGATTTCGCGGGCCGCGCAGCGGCCCGGAATGTTCGGCAGAGTTTCTTCCCCGCCGCACTTCGCGAGCCGCGCTGAAGTAGCCGGCCGCACCGCCGCGCCTCCAGCGTGCGCGCCTTCGCCCCATGGATGACCTCGCGCACGTCCGCAAGCACTACGACCGCGCCGAGCTCGACGAGACGTCGGCGGCGAGCGTGCCGCTCCGGCAGTTCGAGGACTGGCTCGCCGAGGCGTTCAAGGCCAGGCTCCCCGAGCCCACGGCGATGACGCTGGCGACGGTCGGGCCCGACGGCCGACCTTCGACGCGCGTCGTGCTGCTGAAGGGCTGCGACGCGCGTGGCCTCGTCTTCTACACGAACTACGAGAGCCGGAAGGGCCGCGAGCTGGCCGCGCACCCGCAGGCGGCGCTGCAGTTCCACTGGGTGGAGCTGGAGCGCGTCGCGCGCATCGAAGGCCGGGTGGAGCGCACGTCGGCCGAGGAGTCCGATGCGTACTACCGGACGCGGCCGCTCGACTCGCGCATCGGCGCGTGGGCGTCCCCGCAGAGCGAGGTCATCGCCTCGCGCGTCGAGCTGGTGACGGCGGCGGCGAAGTACGGCGCGAAGTTCCACCTCGACCCGCCGCGGCCGCCGCACTGGGGCGGCTACCGGCTCGTGCCCGACCGCTTCGAGTTCTGGCAGGGGCGGCGGAGCCGCCTGCACGACCGCCTGCGCTACACGCTGCAGCCCGACGGCGCGTGGCTGCGCGAGCGGCTCGCCCCCTGACGCCGCGCGCGCGGCGCACTCCGCATTGCATCCTGCAACCGGCCAGCCTGCGGCCGTCGCCACCGGCTGGCGCGCGTGGCTGCCGTTCGCGGCCGTCGCGCTAGCGTACGCCGCGGTCGCCACGCACCTCATCACGCTGCCGGGAATCTACGCCGACGCCATCAACCCGGACTACCTCGTCGCGCGGATGCTCAATCCGCATCCGGAGCGCTCGATGGTCTGGGTCATGTACGGCAACTCGCTGCTCGGCGACCGCGCGCCGGTGCTGATCGCGCCGTACCACGGCTCGCAGCAGTACTGGCTCGGGCTGCCGCTGTACGCGCTCTACGGCACTACCGTGACCGGCGTGCGCTTCGTGCACGCAACGTTCGCGCTCGGCGTGCTCGCCGCGCTGCACGCGCTGCTCGTGCGCGCGGGCGTCCGGCCGTGGTTCGCGGCGGCGGTCGGCGGCGTGCTGGCGCTGGACCCTTCGTTCTCGTACGCGTTCCGGACGCAGGCCTACATCACGGTGGCGCCGGCGGCGTGGCTGCTGCTCGGCGTGTACAGCCTGGTGCGCGCGGCGGAGCCGGAGGCGGCACGGCCCGGCCGGTGGCTGTTCGCGAGCGGCGCGTTCTGCGGGCTGGCGGCGGTCGGCTACTTCGTCTGGGCGTTCGTGCTGCCCCCCGTTGCGTGGGCCGCGTGGCGGTGGCGGCCGGGCGCTGCGCTCGCGCGTCCGGCCGCAGTGACGTGGCTCGGCGGGCTCGCGGCGGGTGCGGCCGCCTACCCGGTCGGCTACCTGCTGGCCGTGCGCAAGGCCGGGAGCGTCGCCGCGCTGCTCGAGTTCGTCCGCGGCCAGCAGGCGACGATCGGCGCGTTCCGCTCGGCGCAGCCGCTCGACGCCCGGCTTGCGCACGTCTGGCAGACCGTCGACGCGACGGTCGGGACGGCGTGGCACCAGGCGATGATGTTCGCGGGCGAAGTCCTGCCCGTTCCCGGCGCCGGCTGGAAGGTCGCGCTGGTCGCAGGCCTGCCGTACGCGCTGTGGCTGGCGGCCGAGGTGCCGCGGCGGTCGTCACCGCTGCTGCGCCTGCTGGTGGCGCTCCCGGTTTCGTTCGGCGCCGTGTCGCTGCTGTTCGGCGACCGCCTCGGCGGCCATCACTTCGTCACGCTGTTGCCGCTCTTCTACGCGGCGCTCGGCGTCGGCCTGTGGTCGGTGCTCCGGCCCGGACGCGCCGGCGCGCGCATCGCGGCGATCGTTCCGCTCGTTGCCCTCGCCTCGCTCAACGTGTCGGGCCAGGCGCACGTGGCCGAGCGGCTCGCGCAGACGCGCGGCAAGGGCTTCCTGTCCGACGCCATCCACCGATTCGCCGACGACCTGAACGCGATGCCGGACAAGCCTTTCCTCTGGTTCCCGGAGCCCGCGCTCGCGCTGCCGCTCGTCATGCTGACGCGTGCCGGCATCCCGATGTCCGACCGGATCGACGACCCGGAGCCGCGCCGCCGCCTGTGCGAGGGGCGCGATGTGCTGCTGGTTCGTCCCGAGCGGCACGCGAGCGAGCCGCGCGCGCAGGAATGGCTGGCGAAGCTCGCGTGGGACGCGCCGGCGCGGCGCGAGCCGTATGCGCAGGCGGACGGCGTCGTCGTGTTCGAGGTCGCGACGTTGCGCGGCCGGCGCGACGGGCCCGGGTGCGCCGCGACCGCAACCGCGAAGTAGGCGGGCGTCGTACGCGAGCCCCGCACGCCGGGTCGGCCGCCGGCCGTTGCCGCGGCGTCGCCTACGGCAGCAGCGACGCCCCCAGGTCCATCGCCGCCTGCAGGAGCGGCTGGTAGTAGCGTTCCGCCATTTCGGCGCGCGCGAGCGGGCGCCCCTGCAGGATGAGGTTGATGCCGGCGACGTAGTGCCCGCCGGTATCGCGCACCGGCACGGCCAGCGTGCAGAGGTGCGGCTCCATCAGCTGGCTCGCGAACGCGTAGCCCGACTCGCGCACGGCGTCGAGGTACGGCAGCAGCGCCTGCGCGGACGTCGGCGTATGCGCGGTGAACGGCTGGAACCGCACGCGCCGCAGGTACGCGTCGAGCTCGTCCTGCGGCACGTGCGCGAGCAGCGCGTGCCCGATCGACGTGCAGTACGCCGGCAGCCGGCGGCCGACGTTCAGCGTCGGCGACATGATCCGCGACGACGTCGAGCGCGCGAGATAGACGATCTCGTCGTCGTCGAGGATGCCGAGCGAGCACGCGGCCTGCAGCGACTCGCCGAGCCGGTCGAGGATCGGCTGCGCGACGACCACCAGCGGCGACGCCGACAGGTAGGCGTGCGACAGCGAGAGCACGCGCGGCCGCAGGTAGAACCGGCGCGCGTCGTCGGCGGCGGCGAAGCCCAGCTTCGCCAGCGTGTGCAGGCTGCGCCGCGCGGCGGCGCGAGGGATGCCGGTGCGGTGGCTCACCTGCGCGATCGACATGTGGCGGCGCTTGTCCGACAGCGTCATCAGCACGGCGAGCCCGCGCGCGAGCGCCGTCACGAAGTCCGGGTCGTCGGCGAACGCCTCGATGGCGGCGGACGGCAGTGCCTCGTCACCGGCGGCGTTCGCAGGCTCGTTCGCTGCGGGCGCAAGTTCGGCGGTTGCTTCGGGTGTGGCAGGCGTGGGGGGCATCGGTTTCGGTAGAGGGTGCCGTGAGTCGTGGCGGACCCGAGGCCCGCAGGCGGACGGCGCGTGCGCCAAGCGGCCGCACGGGTCTAAGTTTGGCGGGTTTTTTACGAACACGGTCGTTCGACAAGCGATTTTGTGGGCGCTTAGCGCACCGTTCGTCGCATATCGCCCTTGTCGGGACGCCCCAGTCTGCCCTATCGTGCACGGAACGACACGCCGGTCGTCGCGGTTCACGCACTTCACGACCGATCCCCAGGCCCGTGCCGCGCAAGCGGCAGGGCCAGGCGGATTGGCAGCGACCGGAGATCTCGTCGCACCACGGACGCCGCCAGGCGTCCCGAACGGAGGAGGTTCCGATCGTGCTCACCCTCGCGAACGGCCAGGCAGCGGCCCGCGCGCGCGTCGTCCCGCTCCGCGGCGGACCACGCGGGCGAGCGGTCGCGGGTTGCCGCCGGTCCGAGTTCGGCACCGCCTCGATCCACCCGTCACGGAGGCTCACATGATGTCGTACTGCAAGCACTTCGCCGTGGCGCTGGCGCTGTCGGCCACCGCCGCCACCGCCAGCGCCGCCTTCCCCGACCGCGAACTGGCGGGCGTCATCATGTGGGGCGCCGGCGGCGCCACCGACGTCGTCGCGCGCGGGCTCGCGCCGCACGCCGACGCGGCGCTCGGCAAGAAGATCGTGCTCACCAACCGCCCGGGCGGCACCGGCGCGATCTCGACCAACTTCGTGCTCAACGCGCCCGCCGACGGCTACACGCTGCTGTTCGGCGCCGAGAATCCGCAGCTGCACCAGGTGCTCTCGCTCGCCGACTTCGGCTACGAGAAGTTCTATCCGGTGTCGATCCTCGGCCGCGGCGTCGCGGTCGTCGTCGTCAAGTCCGACTCGCCGTGGAGCTCGCTCAAGGACTTCGTCGAGGACGCGAAGAAGCGGCCGGGCAAGCTCAAGATGGGGTCGACGGGGCCGGGCGGACTGCCGCACACGGTCGCGTCCATGCTCAATGCGGTGACGAAGTTCCAGGTCATCTCCGTCCCGTTCGACGGCGAAGGCCCGGGCATGACCGCGCTGATGGGCGGGCACGTCGACATCATGCCGGTCGGCGTCGGCGCCGCGGCGGAGAACATCAAGGCGGGCCGCGTCAAGGCGCTGGCGGTGATCGACGCCGACGCGATGAACGTGGGCGGCCAGAACGTGCCTCCGGTCACGCGCGACTACCCCGAGTTCGCCAAGTACCTGCCGTGGGGCCCGTTCTACGGCGTGTGGGTCCGGCGCGACACGCCGGCCGACGTGACCGCGGTGCTGGTCAAGGCGTTCAAGACCGCCGCCACCAATCCGCAGTTCGTGACGCTGATGAAGGACCGCGGCAACATCCCGATGGACATCTCGGGCGCCGAAGCCGACGCGTTCCTGAAGAAGTGGCAGTCGGTGACGACGTGGGTGCTGCAGGACGTCGGCGCCACCAAGGTCTCGCCGGAGAAGTTCGGCATTCCGAAGCCGTAGTGCGAGCAGCGGGCCCCGGCGGCGCCGGGACCCGCGCACGATGCCGACGCGGGAGGCGACGGATGAATCCACACGAAAGGCGACTGCCGGGCGAGCTCGTGTTCGTGCTCGTCGCCGTGCTGTTCGCGCTGACCGCGCTGTGGCAGGCGTACCGGATCTCCGGCTTCGCGTCGTGGAGCTCGCCGGGCGCCGTGCCGATGTTCGCGGCGCTGGTGATGGTGCTGTCGGGCCTGAAGATCGCCGTCGGCACGTGGCGGCGGCCGCCGCCCGCGAACGTGCCCGGCGTTTCGCGCGCAACCGCGTTCGCGCAGGCGCTGTTCCCCCGCGTCGTCGTGCTGTTCACGCTGCTGATCGTGCTGTACATGTTCGCGCTGGAGCCCGCGGGCTTCGTCGTCGCGTCGTTCCTGTTCCTGGTCGCCGGCATGGGGGTGCTGGGCAGCCGCCGCTGGGGCTACAACGCCGTCGTCTCGGCGGTCTCGCTCGCCGTCATCTACGTCATCTTCCAGACGGCGTTCTCGGTCGTGCTGCCCGAGGGCGTCCTCAAGGGATTGCTGTGAGCCACCCCGCTCGCTGCGGAGATTGACGATGCCCGAGGCCCTGTCCTACTTCTTCATGTCGTGGGTGGACCCGTACCTGCTGTTCCTCACGGCGGCGGGGACGTTCGCGGGCATCTACATCGGCGCGATTCCCGGCCTGTCGGTGACGATGGCCGTGTCGATCCTGATCTCGTTCACGTTCAAGTGGCACGTCAACGAGGCGCTGGCGCTGATCGCCGGCATCTACCTGGGCGGCGTCTACGGCGGCTCGCGCAGCGCGATCCTGCTCAACATCCCCGGCGCGCCGGCGGCGATCGCCACCGCGCTCGACGGCTACCCGCTCGCCAAGCGCGGCGAAGCCGGCACCGCCATCGGGCTCACCACCGTGGTGTCGGTGTTCGGCGGCTTCATCGGCATCGCCGCACTCGCCATCGGGGCGCCGCTGCTGTCGAACCTCGCGCTGCTGTTCGCGCCGCGCGACTACCTGCTGCTGGCGCTGTGGGGGATCCTGCTGGTCGGCAGCCTCTCCGGCGAGTCGCTCGCCAAGGGCATCTTCGCCGGCGCGCTCGGCGTGCTGATCGGGATGATCGGCCTCGACCCGATGACGGCGGAAGGGCGCTTCACGTACGGCTCGGTGCAGCTGTCGGCGGGCATTCCCTACGTCGCCGCGATGATCGGCTTCTTCGGCGTCGCCGAGGTGCTGGTGCAGCTGCACCAGCTCGCCATCACGCCGGTCAAGCAGAACGTGAAGAAGATCATCCCGTCGTGGGGGCTCCTGAAGAAGTACCTGCCGCTGTCGCTGCGCTCGTCGGTCATAGGCGTATTCGTCGGCGCGCTGCCCGGCGCCGGCGGCGACATCGCGGCGCTGATGGCCTACGACCACGCCAAGCGCTCGACCAGGGAGCCGTCGCGGCCGTTCGGCGAGGGGGCCTACGAGGGGATCGTGGCGCCGGAGACCGCCAACAACGCCGCGGTGCCGGGCGAGTACATCCCGATGCTGACGCTCGGCATCCCGGGGGACGCCGTGACCGCGGTGATCATCGGCGCGCTGTACATCCACGGGCTGAAGCCCGGCCCGATGCTGATGATCGAGACGCCGCACCTCTTCTGGTTCTGCGTGGGCAACCTGGTGCTCGCCAACCTGTTCCTGCTGCCGTTCGGGCTGTCCGGCATCCGCATCTTCGCGAAGATCGTCGAGACGCCGAAGGCGATCCTGCTGCCGCTGATCCTCGTGCTTTCGGCCGTGGGCACCTACGCGATCGAGAACAACCCGGTGCACGTCTACTGGATGCTCGCGTTCGGCGTCGTCGGCTACGTGCTCAAGATGTACGGCTTCCAGGTCGGGCCGGTCATCCTCGGCATCATCCTGGGGCCGCTGATCGACGCGTCGTACCGGCGCGCGATGATCTCCGCCGCCGACACGCCGCTCGACTTCGCCGCCGAGTTCTTCACGAGCCCGATCTCGGCGATCCTCGTCGCGGCGCTCGCCTTCACCGTGCTGTCGCAGTCGCGGGTGTGGACGGCCTTCATGGGCCGTCTGCGCGGCGCGCCGGCGCACTGAGCACCGCGAACCGCGACTTCGCGCAACGCGATCGAACCCACCGACCCAACACCGGACGAACCACGAAAGAGGACGACCATGGCCGACGCCACCGAACCGAAGAAGGGCATCACGCCCGAGCAGCAGCAGGAGCTCGACGACGTCTTCGCGCGCGCCCGCAAGGCGCTCGCGGTCATCGAGACCTACGACCAGGCGCGCGTCGACCGCCTGTGCCAGGCCGTGGCGTGGGCCGTCGCCAACAAGCAGACGTTCACGCGCCTCGTCGACATGGGCATCAAGGAGAGCGGCCTCGGCGACGCGGTGAGCCGCATGGGCAAGCGGATGAAGATTCGCGGCGTGCTGCGCGACGCGCTGCGCCAGAAGAGCGTGGGGATCATCGAGGAGCTGCCGGAGAAGGGCATCGTCAAGTACGGCAAGCCGGTCGGCATCATCGCGTGCATCGTGCCGACGACGAACCCGGACCTGACGCCCGCGGGCAACGCGATCTACGGCGTCAAGGCGCGCAACTGCGTGATCTTCTCGCCGCACCCGCGCTCGAAGAAGACGTCGTTCGAGACCGTGCGGCTGATGCGCGAGGCGCTGGAGCGCGAGGGCGCGCCCGCCGACATCCTGCAGTGCCTGACGAAGGTGAACATCCCGATGTCGCAGGCGCTGATGGCGCGCGCCGACCTCATCATCGCCACCGGCGGGCAGCCGATGGTGCGCGCCGCGTACAGCTCCGGCACGCCCGCGTACGGCGTGGGCGCCGGCAACTCGACGATGATCATCGACGAGACCGCGAACATCGAGGAGGCGGCGCGCAACACACGGCTGTCCAAGACGTCGGACTTCGGCTCCGGCTGCTCGGCCGACGGCAACCTCATCATCGAGGCGTCGATCTTCGACAAGCTGCTCGCCCAGCTGCAGGCCGAGGGCGGCTACCTCGCGAGCGAGCAGGAGAAGACGGCGCTGCGCCGCGTGATGTGGGACGACGAGGCCCACCGCACGCCCGACACCGTCGCGATCGCGCCGCAGCAGCTCGCGAAGGCCGCGGGCTTCACGATCCCCGCCGACCGCAAGTTCATCATCGTGCACGGCGACGGCATCGGGAAGGCGCACCCGTTCTCGGGCGAAAAGCTCACGACGCTGCTCGCCGTCTACAGGTATCAGGGCTTCGACCAGGCGCTCGACATGATGCGCGGCGTCTACGAGGTCGGCGGCAAGGGCCACTCCTGCGGCATCTACTCGTTCGACCAGGACCACATCCACCGGCTCGCGATGGCCGCGCCGGTGTCGCGGATCATGGTCCGGCAGCCGCAGTCGAAGGCCAACGCCGGCGCGTTCAACAACGGCATGCCGATGACCTCGAGCCTGGGCTGCGGCACGTGGGGCGGCAACATCGTCTCCGAGAACGTGCACCTCAAGCACTACCTGAACACGACGTGGGTGTCGGTGCCGATCAAGGAGGACAAGCCCTCCGACGAGGAGCTGTTCGGCTCGTTCTACGACCCGGCGCTGGAGGCCGAGGTCGAGACGATCACGACCTGAACGCCATGCCGACGAAGACCCCCGAAGAAATCCTCGCCGACGCGTCGGCGTGGTGGGACACGGCGCTGATCGACATTCACCCCGGGAAGATCGCGATCCGCGGCTACCCGATCGAGGAGCTGATCGGCCGCGTGCGCTTCCCCGAGATGATCTGGCTGATGCTGCGCGGCGAGTTGCCGACGCCGGGGCAGGCGGACCTCCTCGAGGCGGCGATGGTGCCGGGCGTGGACCACGGCCCGCACGCGCCGTCGATCGCGATCTCGCGGATGGCGGTGACCTGCGGGCTGCCGGTCAACGGCGCGATGGCCTCGGCGATCAACGTGCTGGACGACGTGCACGGCGGCGCCGGCCAGCAGTGCATGGAGCTCTATCGCGAGATCGACCGGGAGGCCGGTTCCGACGGGGACCTCGTCGCCGCCGCCGCCGCCGTGCTGAAGCGCCGCGCGGACGCCGGCGACAAGATCGTGCCCGGCTTCGGCCACCGCTTCCATCCAATCGACCCGCGGACGGCGCCGCTGTTCGCGCTCGTCGAGAGAGCCCGCAAGGAAGGCACGGTGACCGGCCGCTTCGCGGCGATCGGACACGCGGTGGAGGAGGCGCTGCGCGCCGCCAAGGGCCGCCACATCCCGATGAACATCGACGGCATCACCGCCGTGATCTTCTGCGAGCTGGGCTTCGAGCCCGAGCTGGGCCGCGGCATCTTCGCGCTGTCGCGCGCCGTGGGCATCCTGGCGCACGCGTGGGAGCAGAAGCAGCGCGGCGGCCGCATCAAGGGGCCGATGACGCCGCAGATCCCGTATCGCTACAGCGGCCCCGCGCGACGCGCGGTGCCCGGGCCCGCCGACCGCGGCCGATGAACGCATGGCCGCGCGGAATCCGGTCCGCCGCGGCGCGAAGAGGAGCAGCAGCATGAAGGACCTGATTTCCAACCAGCTGGTCAAGTACCTCGAGGCCCGCGGCGTCAAGCACGTGTTCGGCCTGTGCGGACACACGAACATCGCCGTGCTCGCGGCGCTGTCGAAGAGCCGCAAGATCGAGTTCGTCAACACGCGGCATGAGCAGATCGCCGCCCACGCGGCCGACGGCTACGCCCGCGCGTCGAAGAAGACCTCCGTCCTGCTGTCGCACCTGTCGCCCGGCCTCACCAACGCCGCGACCGGGGTGGCCAACGCCGCGCTCGACTCGATCCCGATGGTCGTGATCGCCGGCGACGTGCCGACGCACTACTACGGCAAGCACCCGCACCAGGAGGTGAACCTGCACGCCGACGCGTCGCAGTACGAGATCTACCGGCCGTTCGTCAAGCGCGCGTGGCGCGTCGACTCGCCGCACCTCTTCCCGGAGATCGTCGAGAAGGCGTTCACGCTGGCCGAGAGCGGCCGCCCCGGCCCGGTGCTGGTCGACGTGCCGATGGACATCTTCAGCAAGGAGATCGACGTCGCGCTGTGGAAGCGCGTGCAGGCCAACGCGAAGGCGCTGCTGAAGCCCTCGCTCGACGACGAGGCGGCGGAGAAGATGGTCCGCGCGCTCCTCGCCGCGAAGGCGCCGCTGATGTACGTCGGCGGCGGCATCCTGCTCGCCGACGCGGCGGCCGAGATGCGGGAGCTGGCCGAGCACCTGTCGCTGCCGGTGGCGCACACGCTGATGGGCAAGGGCGCGCTGCCGGACGACCACCCGCTGATCCTCGGCATGACCGGGTTCTGGGGGACGAAGTACATCAACGACAAGTGCCGCGGCGCCGACTGGATCCTGGCGCTGGGCACCCGCTTCTCCGAGGCCGACTGCAGCTCGTGGGAGACCGAGTACACGTTCGCGATGCCGCCGACGAAGCTCATCCACGTCGACATCGACCCGGCGGAAATCGGCCGCAACTACCCGGTGGCGATCGGCGCCGTCGCGGACCTGAAGGAAGCCCTCAAGGTGCTGAACCGCGTCGCGCGCAAGGTCGCCCCGAAGGGCGTCAAGCGCGACAAGCTGGTCGCCGAGATGGCGAAGAACCGCAGGAGCTTCGCGGCGGGCAACGCCAAGGCCATGGCGAGCGACGCGTGGCCGATGCGGCCCGAGCGCATCCTCGCCGACGTGCGGGCGGTGCTGCCGCGCGACGCGCTGATCTGCACCGACGTCGGCTGGAACAAGAACGGCGTGGGCCAGCAGTTCCCGATCTACGAGCCTGGCTCGATTTTCACGCCCGGCGGCTACGCGACGATGGGCTTCGGCGCGCCGGCGGCGCTCGGCGCCAAGATCGCGCGTCCGGACCGCGTCGTCGTCGCGCTGATCGGCGACGGCGGCTTCGGCCAGAACCCGGCGCTGCTCGCCACGGCGTTCGAGCGCGACGTCGCGGTCGTGTGGGTGATCATGAACAACCACGCGTTCGGCACGATCGCCGGCCTCGAGGCGGCGCACTACGGCACGACGTTCGGGACGGTGTTCGAGAAGGACGGCCGCTCGTGGTCGCCCGACTTCGCGGCCATCGCCCGCGCGTACGGCGTCGACGGCGTCAAGGTGGCGTCGGCGGCCGAGTTCAAGCCGGCGCTCGCCAAGGCCATCAAGTCGAAGCGCCCGGTGGTGCTCGACGTGTACATGAAGAACGAGCCGGTGCCAACGGCCGGGCACTGGAACATCATGGACATCTACTCGCCGGGCAGGAAGGTGCACCACGTCGCGACGGGCGGCGAGTAACGTCACCGTCATACATGGAGACTGTCATGGAACAGAACCTGCGCGAGATCGCCCGCCCGGCCGACCCGGCCGCCGCGGGTCGTCACGACGGCACGCCGCCCGCCACCCGCGAGCCGCGCCGATCCGCCGACGAGGTGATGGTGAAGCCGGAGTTCTCGCTGGCGCACCTCACCGTGATGGGGTGCCCGCCGCCGGAGATGATCTACGTCGCCGGCCGTGCCGGCTACGACTACGTGAGCCTGCGGCCGATCTGCCTCGGCCTGCCCGGCGAGCCCGACTACGGGTTCGCCCGCAACCCCGAGCTCCTGCGCCAGACGAAGCGCGCGCTGGCCGAGACCGGCGTGCGGCTGCACGACATCGAGGTCGCGCGCGTGCACGACGCGGTCGATCCGAAGTCGTTCGTGCCGGAGTTCGAGATCGCCGCCGAGCTCGGCGCGCGCGCGGTGCTGTCGTCGATCTGGTCGGCCGACCGCGCCGCGTACCTCGACCGGTTCGGCGCGCTCTGCGACCTCGCGCAGCCGTTCGGGCTGACGGTCGACCTGGAGCCGGTGCCGATCGCGGCGGTGCGCGACCTCGCCGGCGCGGTCGACGTGCTGCGCACGGTCAAGCGCGGCAACGCCGGCCTGCTGGTCGATACGCACCACTTCCACCGCGCGCGCGACAAGGCGGCCGACCTGGCCGCGCTGCCGCGCGAGTGGTTCCACTTCGCGCAGATCTGCGACGCGCCGGGCGAGATCCCGACCGACCGCAACGAGATGATCCACGTGCTGCGCGAGGCGCGGCTGTACCTGGGCGAGGGCGGCATCGACGTCGCCGAGATCCTGCGCCAGATCCCGCGGGTGCCGTACTCGATCGAGCTGCCGCACCTCGAGCGCGCGCACGAGCTGGGCTACGCCGAGCACGCGTTCCGCTGCCTCGAGACGGCGAAGGCGTACCTGGCCGCGCACGCACGGGCCGACTGACAGATCATGCGACGGAGCAAACGATGATCAGCGGCAAGACCACCCTGATCGCGCACATCGGCTGGCCGACCGAGTCGTTCAAGGCGCCGCTCGTCTACAACCCGTGGTTCGAGCAGCGCGGCATCGACGCGGTCGTCGTGCCGATGGGGTGCAAGGCGGACGACTATCCGGCGTTCTTCCGCGCGCTGTTCCGCCTCACCAACGTCCGCGGCGCGCTGGTGACGATGCCGCACAAGGTGACGACGGTCGGTCTCGTCGACGCGGTGACGCCGACGGTCGAGATCGCGGGCTCGTGCAACGCGGTGCTGCTGCGCCCGGACGGCACGCTGCTGGGCGACATGTTCGACGGCACGGGCTTCGTGCGCGGCCTCGTGCGCAAGGGGTTCGCGGTGGCCGGCGCGCGCTGCCTCGTCGTCGGCACCGGCGGCGTCGGCTCGGCGATCGCGGCGTCGCTGGCCGCCGCCGGCGTCGGTTCCATCACGCTCTGCGACGTAGACGCCGCCGCGGCTGCGGCGCTTGCCGGCCGGCTGCGCAAGCACTACGCGGCGCTCGATGCGCGCGTTGCCGGCAGCGATCCCGCCGGCTTCGACCTCGTCGTCAACGGCACGCCGCTGGGCATGAAACCCGGCGACCCGCTGCCGGTCGACGTGACGCGCCTCGACCCGCGCACGTTCGTCGGCGAGGTCGTGATGAAGCAGGAGATCACGCCGCTGCTGCAGGCGGCCAGGGACCGCGGCTGCCGCTACCAGGTCGGCACCGACATGCTGTTCGAGATGATCCCCGCGTACCTCGAGTTCTTCGGGTACGGCACGGCGACCCCCGACGAACTGCGGGCCGTCGCCCACGTCACCTACTAGGACCGCCGCCGTGCCGCGCCGCCGCAGCCTGCCGACTTGCCGCGAATTGGCGAGGCTGTTAAATTCGCCTGTCGAATTCGTCAGTTCCGGAGTCCCGCATGGCCCTGGAGATCGTCGCCGCGCGCGCCGCGGCGATGCGCAAGCCGAAGGCGCCCGAGGCGAACCGCACGCGCATCCTCACGGCCGCGATCGACGAGTTCGCGCTGCGCGGCTACAAGGGCGCGAGCATGGACGCGATCGCCGCGCGCACGCAGACGACGCGCGCGCTGATCAACTACTACTTCGGCAGCAAGGAGAGGCTCTACCTCGCCGTGCTGGAGCGTGTCTACGCCGAGATCCGCGACGCGGAGCGCAGTCTCGAGCTCGACCACCTGCCACCGGTGGACGCGATGCACCGGATCGTGGGCTTCACGTACGACTACTACGTGCAGCACGAGTACTTCGTGCGGCTGGTCGTCGCGGAGAACCAGGCCCGCGGCCGCCACATGAAGCGCTTCCCGTCGCTGCGCACGCTCAACCGGCCGATCGTCGACCTCCTGGGCACCGTGCTCGGGCGCGGTCAGGCCGACGGGACGTTCCGCCGCGACGCCGAGCCGGTCGACGTCCACATGACGATCGCGGCGCTCGGGATGTTCAACGTCACCAACCAGTACACGTTCGGCACCCTCTTCCAGCGCGACATGGGCGGGAAGGGCGACGTGGCGCGCCGCCGCCGCATGGTGTCCGACATCGTGCTCACCTGGCTCGCAGCACCGCCAGCGGGCCAGCCGCGGTAACAGCCGTTTCGTCACGGAGGAATCCATGGACATGAAGATCGACCGTCGTACCCTGTTGCAGGCCGGCGCCGCGCTCGCGGCTTCGACCGCCATACCGGCGTGGGCGCAGGACAAGCCCAAGCTGCGCTTCGCCGCGGTGTTCTCGGACAAGGACATCCGCGCCGACATGATCAAGGTGTTCGCCAAGGAGATCGAGGCCGACTACG
This sequence comes from Casimicrobiaceae bacterium, assembly GCA_044223185.1. Lineage (GTDB taxonomy): Bacteria > Pseudomonadota > Gammaproteobacteria > Burkholderiales > Casimicrobiaceae > VBCG01. The sequence goes on from JBGAMF010000099.1 coordinate 14,199, forward strand.
CGGTCGAGACCTTCCTCGGCGGCTCGCTGTTCAAGCAGGGCACCGAGCTCGTCGCGCTGCAGCGCGACAACCTCGAGATCGGCAACGTCGCCCCGCAGGACATCAGCAAGCAGATCCCGGCGTGGTCGATCCTGACGTCGGCGTACCTGTTCCGCGACGCCAACCACCTGAACGCGTTCTTCGCGAGCGACCTCGGCGCGCAGATGAAGAAGATGGTCGAGGACCAGGTCAAGGTGAAGATCCTGGGCCCGACGTTCTTCGGCACGCGGCAGGTGGGCCTGAAGCCCAAGAAGAAGATCAACAAGCCGGAGGACCTGGCTGGCATCAAGCTGCGCATGCCCCCGGGCGACGCGTGGCAGCTGCTCGGCCGCTCGCTCGGCGCCAACCCGACGCCGATGGCCTACGCCGAGACGTACACGGGCCTGCAGACCGGCGCGATCGACGGCCAGGACAACCCGCTGCCGAACGTGCAGAACATGAAGTTCTACGAGGTGATGTCGCAGATCGTGCTGACGTCGCACCTGGTCGGCTTCGACCTGCTGACGGTCAACCTCAAGACGTGGAACGGCATGAACGCCGCGAAGCAGAAGGCGTTCCAGGCGGCCGCCGACAAGGCGATCGGCTGGAGCACGGCGGAGCACCTCAAGCGCGAAGCGGAGCTGGCCGACGGCTTCAAGAAGCAGGGCCTCGACGTCTACGCGCCGGACGTCAACGCGTTCCGCGCGTACGCGCAGAAGATCTACCTGGCGTCGGACGAGGCGAAGGCCTGGCCGCCGGGGCTGC